>CAZIGO010000214.1:0-2740 GCA_964538595.1 uncultured Chitinophagales bacterium
GAGCTTACGTTCCGTCCGTCCGTGTACGGCGTCATAATACAAGATGAACATGTTTGTAAGACAGTACTTAGGTCTTTCAAAGAGAAAAATGATGTACAAGCCACTCCTCCCGTTAAATTTATGCCTGATACCTTTATAAAACCCAATGAAAAAAGATTTCAACCCAAAACGCAACACAAAACCTTATCATACAAAATACCCTTCAAACGAGGGAAATATGAATATGCTGAGGAAGACATCAAACCTTTTATCGATGCATTAGACAAACCCGGGTTTGAAATAGATTCCATTTCCATTGCAGCTCACTCTTCTCTGGAAGGAGACTCTACTGTGAATGCAAAATTACAACGTAAACGAGCTAATAGTATTATTGAAGCCCTCAAAAAATACCATAGTAAAAATTTAGTACAAAATATTTCTACCCACGACTCATGGGAGTTGTTTCAAGAACAATTACGCAATACCAATAAATACCAACAATACCAATATTTAGCGGATACTACTAAAGCGGCGGCCAAACGTATATTAGAAGATTCCGTGGTTCAACAAGACTTAGAGCCCCTCCTTGCCGAAGAGCGATTTGCCAATATAGAAATAAAGGCTACTATTGATGTAACGGGAGAGGCGGAGTTAGCTTATTACAATCAAAAAATGCAATCTGCCTTAGATAGTAACAATGCGGATAAAGCTTTGGCTATGCAACGTTACATGCTCAACCGTGTAGAGAAAGGTCTTTACAAACCCAAAGTCATGTTTAAACATGATATTCCTCAAGACACAGCCTGGGCCTCCTTATTGCTCAACCAATTCTGGTTAAAAAGTAAATCCCAAAAGAAAAACAAAATTACTCAGAAAGGCTGTAAAAAAATCAGGCAACTTCGCCCCCTCGACCCACAAAATACAGAGTTAAAATTTAATGATATATTGTGCCAGGTAAAGTTTCATGATCTTACCAAATCCTTTATCGACAGCATACAAGAAAAAATTGATCAACTTTACAAAGCCGAGGATATTGATCAGCAGTCCGTGGATGCCCTAAACATTCGATTTCAATTAAAAGTTATCGATCAGCTTGACACTACTAGTCGCCCTTCTGCTACGGTAAGGAGAAGCTTGCGCAAAATTCAAAACATCTTTAAACCACAAGATGCCAAATGGCAAACAGCTATGCGTATAGCTAATATTTTTGCCAAACACAAGGATTATAAGTACGGTATCAAAGTTATGAAACCATTTATCACAGATGAAAAGCAAGCTGATAAAGTAAGTGAAGATTTTATTTACTCTTACATTTCTTTAATGAGTCATTACCCGAATATGTATTCCAATTCTTCTTTTAGAAAAGCGTTAACGATGGCTCAAAACCAGAATCAATCCAGATATTGTGAGCTTTTTGGTGCGCCCAACCTCAGTATGCAAGTATTAGAGGATCCCTTAATCAAGCAACGCTATTGCAAACTTTGTAAGTAATACAAATTTTCGGGATGATACGGAGTTCTAAATAAGATTTTACCATAAAATCACGTATTATGAGTATATTAAAAAAAATATTGATTGGATTAGCTGTATTGATCGTACTGCTCTTAGGAACTATGATACTAATCCCCATTTTTTATGAAACAGAAATAAAGGAAGCTGTTGAAAAACAGATTAATCGTTCCGTCACAGCAAAAGTACAATTCCACGATTTTAATCTCACTTTATTTAAAAACTTCCCGCATTTCACATTTACCCTCAATGACTTTTCTATCATAAACAAAGCTCCTTTCCAAGGTGACACCCTCGTTGCGGTTAAAGATTTTAATGTAGCGGTTAACATGATGAGTGTAGTCAACTACCTCCGATCAGGAGAGCAACTCAAAATTCGCTCCATTGCCCTAAATCAACCCCATATTAATGCTCAAGTATTAAAAGATGGAACAGCCAATTGGAGTATTACTAAGGGCGAAAAAGATACAACCACACAAAAACCTCCCGCTGAAAAGAGTGAAAAACAAGGGAAAACTCCCTTTAATATCGGTTTACAGAGCTTTGAGATAAACAAGGCTGATATTACTTATAATGATCAATCAATGGGCTTTTATTTAAATATAGACCAACTTACGCACCAATTAAGCGGCGATTTTACCCAGGATAAATTTACAGTAGAAACATATACCACTGCTCAACAAGTCACGACTGCCTATGGGGGAGTCAATTATCTAAATCACGTTGAAATGGAGATTGACGCTGATATGGGAATTAATCTAAAGAACTCTAAATACACATTTAAAGATAATACTATTCGTTTAAATGCGCTTCCCTTAGGGATAGATGGATTTGTAGCCATGAAAGAAGACGTTATTAAAACTGATCTACGCTACGAAGCTAAAAAGACGAAATTCAAACACATCCTCTCACTCGTCCCTGCTATTTATGCCAAAAACTTCTCTTCTATTGAAACCAAAGGTAAAATGGGAGTTTAAATATCCCAGTGTACCAAAAGCAGTAAATAAAATACAAATAAAAACTAATATCAATAACCGAGATGGAGTGCCCGATCATACTATTGTCGATGTTTCGCAATTTCATATTGAAATGGCAGAGCAACCTTTTGATATGCAACTGCTCCTAAAAACTCCCATTTCAGATCCCTCCATCGATGCCTCGTTGAAAGGCAAAATAAATCTTGCCCAAATCAATAAGATCTATCCATTAGCTGAAGGCACTCAACTAAAAGGCACAATTGACTCTAATGTTC
>CAZIGO010000214.1:2750-4225 GCA_964538595.1 uncultured Chitinophagales bacterium
AAAGGACATTATTCAACCATAGCAAAAGGAAATTATGAAAGTTTCACTGCTAAAGGGCAGATAAATGCTAAAGACTTATACTACAATACAGCCTCTTATCCGGCCTTTTCTTTCAAGAAATTTCAATTGACTTTCCAACCCAAATATTTGGCTTTAAATACGTTAGAGGGAAAAATGGGGGAAAGTGATGTGAAAGCTTCCGGACGTTTTGATAATTACCTGGGCTATTATTTAAAAGACCAAACTCTACAAGGCCATTTTTCCTTTAACAGTAACCATTTCAATACAAACGAATGGCTTACCGATGCTTCTTCATCCGAGACATCCCAGTCAGAGGAAGCGTCCCAAAAATCTTCAAAACAAGCTGACACTACTAAAATGACGGCTTTCAAAGTTCCAGAGAACATTGATTTTACGCTCAATAGTACCATTTCCGAACTACTTTATGGAGATATGGTGTTGAAAAATGTAAAAGGGAAAGTGGTTATTGCCGATGAACGAGTTGCCTTACATAATCTACAAATGAACACATTAGAAGGACAATTGACGATGGACGGTTATTATGACAGCAAAACCATCGAAACACCCAAGTACAATTTTGGTATAGATGTTCAACAGATGGACATCCAAAAATCTTACAAACAATTTAACACTGTTAAAAAGTTAGCACCAGGGGCACAATATGCTTATGGTAAATATTCTCTTATCATGAACATGTCCGGCCATTTAGATAAACATATGGGTATGGTTTACAAAACTACTAATGGCAAGGGTAAAGTAATTTTACAAGATGTAACTATCAAAAATTATCGCCCTTTTTCTAAAATGGCCGATAAATTAAAGATGGAGGAATATAAACAAGTAACGTTAAAAGATGCCCGCCCTTCTTTTAAAATCCAAAACGGGAAAGTACATGTAGATCCCTTTGATATTAAAACTAACGACACAAAAATGACTATATCGGGCTATAATACATTAGATCAAAAGATTAATTACGATATCGAAATGGAAGTACCACGTGACAAGTTAGGAGGTCAGGCCAATGATCTAATCAGTGGGTTAACACAAAAGGCAAAAAATAGCGGCTTAGACGTAGAAGTAGGCAAGACTATCAACCTTAATGTCAATCTCAAAGGGCCTTACAAAGACCCCAATGTCAATATTGCCTATGCCGGTAGCAGCGACAAAGAAAATCAAAGCATGAAGGAAAAGGCCAAAGAAAAGGCTAAAAAAGAGATAGAAAAAAAGAAAAAAGAAGCCAAACAAAAAGCCAAAAAAGAGGCAGAAAAACAGAAGAAAAAAGCCGAAGAAAAGGCGAAGAAAGAAGCGGAAAAACAAAAGAAAAAAACCAAAAAGGAAGCGGACAAGAAGAAAAAAGAGGCCAAAGATAAAGCCGAAAAAGAAAAAGAAAAACAAAAAGACAAGGCCAAAGACGAAGCGGAGGATAAATTAGAAGATGTTTCTCCCTTTTAACT
>CAZIGO010000215.1:0-4188 GCA_964538595.1 uncultured Chitinophagales bacterium
TGGGATAACGGGAGTCGTTAAGGAGGGTGACGGTAGGTGTATCAGTTGATTGAAGTTGTCCAGTCTCTACGAGGCGCCCTAACGCATCGTATTTGTTATAACTATACTGGTGAGAAGGCAATTGCCCGGCATCTTGGCTCGCCACTAAACGACCTACTTTATCGTACCAGTAACGCGTAATGCCCGCATCAGGGGTTGATTGTTCTTGAATATTATCAAAACTGCTGTAGCGGTATTGACTGGCCATCGCATGAGGAGGGACAAGCCGCTGTCGTTGATGACGAGCTTTAGCCACTTGAGCAATCGTACTACTGTCCGTAAAGGGGTGGACCCCTTTGGGCGGGATGGTTTTTACGCGGTTGCCGGCTTGATCGTAATAGTATAGGGTATGGTGATATTCATTATTAAAGTACTGCATCGTCATATTTTCTCGCGGTGGCATACAACGGCGGCGGTACTGTTGTTTAAAAGCTTTTTCTAAACTATCGATGTACGCCCGGTATCGTTGTTGAGCATTAAACAGCGCTATATTATGAAGGTGGTGTTCACAGGGATCAACAAATAATGAATCGGTTCGGGGTAAGGTATCCGGGAACTGCCAGCAGGAGGTGGGCGTAGGAACATTTTCCAACCCGGAACTCGTCCCCCGTGTACTGTCCCACCAAGCTCGGGCCAAGTAGTCACTGATCTCATAAAGGTGTTCACCGGGCGGCGGGCGGTCATAACACTCCGGACATTCTGATAAAGGGAGACAGCTATTCCCCGTCATTGTATCTTTCTTAATATCACCACCACGGCGCCTATACTGGTATATCAGTTGAAAAGTATGGGTCCCTTTCGGATGACGAACAGCGGAGTTAAGCGGTTCAATATCGATCAGTGATAAAGAGGACCTGTTGTACGGCAAAGTGTCCCCCGGTTGAGCTTGCAACGAGAGGAAGCAAAGCGTATCGATATCACAAATAAGCCTTGATGTTTTGGATCCTTTGGAATCATCTTTTTTTATCCCCCTCTGCCCTCCTCTTGAGGCAGCGGTGATAGGAGGGGATGAGCTATAACAATACATTACATAAAAAAGCCCCTGTAGACGGCGAGAAGTGCTGTCGATAGCATAAGTTTGGTAAGTGCCGCGGTGCAGGGAAGAAATGGCGCCCGGTAATTGAGAAAAACGGAAAGTATCTTCTTCTTGCCACAGGCTACCTGAATTATTTAAAGTACGTAATATTTTCAATAAGCTATCTCCCTGTTGCTCTTGGTCATTCTGACAAGCACTGGGCCATCGGCAACACCGAACGGGCACTGGTCGGTTGTTTTTGAATAGTTGGGTCGTGAGGGAAGTCCTACGGCCGAAAGTATCCGTAAAAGTAAAAGCAAAACGGGTATAACAGCCACTGGTATCCGCTGACGATACGGGCTGTCCCTTATGAAATATGCCTGCCCGTCCCTTTATAGAATCCAGCGGTTTAGAGAAATGTACTTTTATCTGATGGCTATTATTGGTAGTAAAGAATTGGCCGGTGCGATGAGATTTGTTGTACGTCCAGTAAACCAGGGAGTCACCAGAGAGATGCTCTTGAAATTTTTGAGGGCATTGGTTCACCGGCAACGGGGTTGTTTGGGTAATGTCTCCATTGACTTGGACTTGATTAAACAGGTATAGCAGGTCACTCCCCCAACCGGTCCGCCCACAAGTAGTAGAAAAAGAACAGGAATCAAGCGGCCAACAGGTCTTCCCTTTAATGGAAGTCCAATGTACCTGGTGATTACGCTTAATGCCGATACGTGCTCGCAATAAAACAGAGTTTCCGTGTGTATAAAGCGGGTTTAACGATCGTATTTCAATGACGGTATCGGTCCAATTAACCGGTATCGTATCAGGTATACGCATTGTCAAGCCGCAAGTAGCCGGTGAATCGATTGTCAACCGGAGCGTTTTATGGTTGGCGCCTATTTGAGTTTTCCATACACCAGGAGCAGCCGAAATCAACGACGATAACCGGGGAGATAGGTAGTTACAGCGCTGTAATACTACCCGTTCTTTGAACCGACGTTCACGAGCCAGTTGGTTTATCAAAGTGGTTAAATTCTGCGTGATAGGACATTGCCCTTTCTTTTCATAATAGCGATAATTGGTTTGATTGGAAAGCTTGTTTTTTAAATCGCTTCCTTTCAGTGTATCCTGTAATCCCAGGGCTCTTTTATTAGTGGAATATCGCCGAACTTTCTCTTCATAATAGGGATAATGTTGTACACCACAAATATTTTTAGCATCATCCCCTTTATAATGAGAGACATATAAAAATAACGGTGAAAAGAAGGAGCATGTATCCAATATCTCGGGGAAGGGACGCCAGGCTTTGGTAACCAAAAAATCACTACGACCGATACATGTGTTATTGCCCATCAAACTATCAGCATAGGCGGTGGCCATACGGGACATAATACGTTTTTTGGTACTGATATACAGGCGCAGAAAACTATGCCAGCTGGAGTCACTATTGATCAATCCCCGGGGAGTGGAAGGATATGAACTCGTTTGACAGGGACGGTGAATATGGTAGGCCACGCTCCACATGGAAGTGTCGCCCACATAATTATGCAAACGGTCCTGCAACGTATCATAAGGCGACCAGGAAGGACTATTACAAAATCGGCTAAAGTACCACAGCCAAGGAGGATTATAATATTGAAAGACCAAGTCGCGACCGGCATGTCCTCTCTGGAACAAAGGGTCTTTCATTAGCGGATTTAACAACCCTTGTTTTTTGGCTTGGGACGCCGTTAATGAAATTAAGTATTGGTCGTATTCAAAAGTGTTCAGTGTGTCACTGCCTACGGGAGATTGCGCCGGGTAAATATTTTGTTGGCACCACCACCAATACATAAACTCCGGATGATATATAATCATCGAACGGGCCCATGAACTTTGATAACGATTAACAAAAGCCTGGAGGGTTAAATATTTTGGGAAAGTATAATAAATAGCTCGAGCGGTATCGTATTTTATAAAACGCTGTTCCCTGACAGATGGCAAACAGGTTAAAGAAACACTATCACTACGGCAACTTAAGCGAATCGTGTCTCGCTTTCCCTTTTTGTTTACGTAATATGTCCGCCATTGTCCTGACTGATAAATACGAGGGTATCGCCAATCGGGCGAGGGAGTGGCCTTTCCCGTTAACCAACCCCGGGACGGCAATTGATTGGCACTCGCCGCGGAACGACTTGAAACGCCCTTTTTATTATAGGTGCCGTCATTAAAAATAGAGAGAGGAGCAGTCGAAAAATAATGCGTTCCTGTAGAATCCGTTTCCCGTTGATACGCCGCATATTGTCCCCCCGGTTGCATATCGGATAGCATTTGATGATACCCTACCCGGCACCAATCATTCCCTGATTTTTTACAACTGGAGTGACAAAGCGAATCACTGCGTTGCGCTTGTTGACTATACCCACTCCCTGAGGTATCGGGAGGAGTCCATGAACCTGTGCCGCAATCAGCACAAGTGATATTACAGCCGGTACTGTCCAATTGTTTTAACTCCTCTTCCACAAAGTCTTCTAACGTTTTATGACAGGTATCCTGTTGAAGATAGCTTTGAAAGTAACGATCCATTGCATATGTTGGGAGTTGCAGCCGCTTATTGATCGTATAGCGCCCTTGTGACATACTAGTGTCGAGTGTAATAGTATCCCGTAGCGGTGTAGATCGACAATTCAACAAAGCATTCGTATCAGCTGTATGAGTATCTAATGTGTCGCGCCGTTGAGCAATATAGCGTTGCCCACATTTACCGCTGACCGAAATATCAAGTATATAATGGCAATCAAAACATAGATCTTTACAGGACAGAGAAAATTGCTGCCCTTCGAGTTGATAACGTAATTGAACCGGTGTAGTACCAGCAAAGACCCCCGTTTTATTAAAACGAGATATGAGGGTGTCCTCCGGGAAAGTTTGAGTATTAGGGAGGTTAGGATTCCCTGAAGGATAGGTGTTGAATAATTGAGAAGTAAGTTGTTGACCTTGTTGAGATAATGGTTCACCGCTCGTATCCGTTAGTGCCCTAGTATTGGGAGGCGATCCTCCGGCTAACGCCGTCGCTCGCGTTTGCCCTTTACTATTTTTATAAGTGACATGCGTTTGTCCATTCGGATCAACCGTAAGCGTTTTTTTATAATAGTCCG
>CAZIGO010000216.1:0-4143 GCA_964538595.1 uncultured Chitinophagales bacterium
AATAAGGGGTATTATATGTGCCCGGGGCGGCAATGGAACATTAAAAATTGTTGATGATATTGATTTTTCCCCCCTTAAAAAAGCTCCCAAATGGATCGCCGGTTTTAGCGACGTGACCGTTTTACACTGTCATTTAAATACCCAGTGGCATATTCCCACTCTTCACAGTATCATGCCGTTCACCTTCCCGAGAAAAGGAGAAAACAAAGCTACTCGCAGTCTTTGGCGTGCTTTATTCGGCCAACCATTACGGTATGATTGTCCACCTCATCCGCATAATAAAAAGGGAGCTGTGACAGCTCCAGTTATCGGGGGTAACCTATCAACATTATACAGTTTGATTGGCAGCCCTTCAGAACCGGAGTACGAAGGGAAAATTTTATTTATTGAAGAAGTGGATGAACATCTTTACCATTTCGATCGCATGCTATTGAATCTCAAAAGAAGTGGAAAATTAGCTGCTTTAGAAGGGTTAGCATTAGGGGGATTAACCGGTATTAAAGATGACGAGCCTCCTTACGGTTATACGCCTGCAGAAATTATAACAGAAGTGACAAAGCATTACGATTACCCGGTAGCTTTTAATATCCCGGCAGGGCACCACGAAAAAAATTGCGCTCTAAAGTTAGGCCACCCGGCCCGGCTTCAAGTGACAGAGAAAGGGACTAAATTAACTTTTAAAGCAGTGGAAACCTCTTGAAATTATCCATAAATCAACTCCCAGTCTTTCCATACCGGTTCATAGCCTTGTTCCTTAATACTTTGCGCCACCTCTTGAGGAGAACGATCATCACAAGTATCAAACTGTTCCAGCGCCTCTTCTTTTAAGGCATATCCGCCGGGTTCAGTACGGGACCCGGCACTGGTGGAAGTGATGCCCATTTTTATAATATTATCGCGAAACTCCGGGCGCTCCCGGGTAGAAAGAGAGAGTTCCACATTTTCATCAAAGAGGCGGTAGGCACAGATCAACTGGGCTAGGTCTTTTTCAGATGTTGGAACTTTGGGCGATTGGCCGCCGGCTGCCGGCCGGAGACGGGGAAACGAAACAGAAAATTTCGTTTTCCAATAGGTTTTTTTCAAATAATCGAGGTGTAACCCCAAAAAAGCCGAATCGATACGCCAATCTTCCAATCCTAACAGGGCTCCCAATCCTATTTTGTGTATCCCCGCTTTACCGAGGCGGTCCGGCGTTTGCAGCCGATAATCAAATTTTGACTTCCATCCCTTGGGATGGTGCTCATTATAGTTGTCTTTATGATAAGTCTCCTGGTAAATAAGCACAGAGTTCAGTCCTTCCGGAATCAAGCGTTCATACTCCTTTCGGTCCAGGGGTTGCACCTCCATAGAGATATGAGAAAAATAGGGACGAATTAACCGTAAGACGTGTTCAAAATAATCTATCCCTACAGTACTATTGGCCTCTCCGGTCAAGAGGAGTACATGGTCGTAGCCCATTTCTTTGATCACTTCCACTTCTTTCAATATTTGTTCCTCATTCAGTGTGAGGCGGGGCATCTTATTATCTACCCGAAACCCACAATACGTGCATATATTATGACATTCATTAGATAGATAGAGGGGAATGTACATTTGTACAATATTGCCAAATCGCTTTTTCGTCAGTTCATGGCTTTGACGAGCCATCTCTTCAAGATAGGGCTGGGCAGCGGGAGAAATGAGGGCTAAAAAGTCCTCCCATTGCCGGTTGCTTTTATTGAGGGCAGCCTGGACATCACGTCGGGTTTTCCCATACACTCGCTCCCCCAATGCTTGCCAATCATACTGTTCAAATACATCTTTAAATGTAAAACTCATAGTGACCGACGTTGTGTTATCGAGTTATTTCTGTTCCCGGTTTGCTTCTTCTTGTAAAAAAGAAGTCATCGGGCTGGTAGCTTCCGCTTTATCCTGTGAAGCGGCAAGTCGCGCTTCATACCCTTTCCGCCCTGCCTCAACTCCACTCTTAAAAGCATGGGCCATTTTACCAGGATCTTCGGCGACGGCTATAGCTGTGTTAACCAGTACCGCATCAGCCCCCATCTCCATGGCGTTAGCAGCATGAGAAGGAGCTCCCAATCCAGCATCAACAACTACCGGTACATGGCTTTCCTCAATGATAATTTCCAGCATAGCCTTGGTTTTCAATCCTTTATTGCTCCCTATGGGAGCACCCAGCGGCATCACCGTAGCTGTACCCACCTCTTCCAGGCGCTTACAGAGCACTGGATCAGCATGAACATAAGGGAGTACTACAAAGTCTTCTTTTACCAACTCCTCTGCTGCCTTTAACGTCTCTACCGGGTCCGGTAATAAGTAACGGGGGTCAGGATGTACTTCTAATTTGATCCAATTCGTTCCCAACGCCTCACGGGCCAGCTTTGCTGCTGTTATCGCCTCTTTAGCCGTTCGGACTCCTGAAGTATTGGGTAAGAGACGAACATTCGTTTGTTGAATACATTTCAACTTTTCATCATCAGGATCATTGAGCTGTACGCGCTTTAATGCTACCGTTACCAAATCACTCCCCGACTTTTCTATTGCTTTTTGCATAACAGCATTGTCGCTAAACTTCCCCGTTCCGATAAAAAGGCGCGAATCCAATTTTTTCCCGGCTATTTCAAGTTTGTTGTCCATGTAATGCAAATTTAAGTTTTGTTTGTAATTGCTTCGCTATCTGCTTCGGATCCTCTGCTTGGCTTAAGGCAGAAGTAAGGGCTATCCCATGAACACCCGATTTCATAATTAAGTTCAAATCCGAAGGAACAATGCCTCCGATCGCTATCATGGGAACAGGGATATTGGCTTTTTTTGCTTTATCTGTCATATTATTCAAACCTTTCCATCCTAATATCGGGCTCAACTTCTCTTTAGTTGATGTATAGCGAAAAGGACCCAACCCCACATAATCAACCCCTTGTTCGTAAGCTTCTTTTACCTGGGGCCATGTATTAGCTGTTCCGCCAATGATAGCTGCTGTCCCTAATATTTTACGAGCTTGAGCAGGCGACATATCCTCTTGCCCTAAATGGACTCCATCAACCTCATATTGGCGCGCCAGATCAACGCGATCATTAATGATAAAAGTTGCTCCAAAGGACGTACAAACTTCTTTTACAGACGGTATTATTTGTTTCCATTGCCGATCTGTGGCTTGTTTCAAACGCAGTTGGACCCATCGTCCCCCTCCTTCACAAACTTTCTTCACCAATAAGGCAATATCCATTTCAGGATCCGGAGGAGTTACAAACTGAAGGCGGGCGTTTTCTTTATGGCCCGTCCGCAAAGACATATCCCGTTTATTTTTTCTCCGTTGTTTTCAAACCTTCAAAAGCCTCTTTAAACGCATTAAAGTTGGCGACAGGGTCATCACCTTCATACCAAATAGCTCCCAACACTGCTACTCCATAAAAACCTAACTCTCGTGCATCTTCTAAATGTTCCGGGCGAAGGCCACCGAGTGCCACTATATTCTGATTGGTAGCAGCTAAGGCTTTTTGCAGCTCTACCTTTTCAAAAGCAGCCTCATATTCCTTTTTGGAAATACTGTTAAAAATGGGACTTAAAAATATATAATCAAATCCTTCCAGGTCACTCTGGTTATATAACTCTGTTAAACTATGCCAAGAATCACTTATACGGAGATCTTCTTTTTCTTCGCGGAAAGAGAGTGCTTTTTCAACCTTTTTATGCCAACTTTTAGCTTTCATGCGGGAAACATGAATGCCACCAAGATCCTTTTCCAACGCCATCTCATATTGATGATGTAGAACCAGACGGTCATAATATTGGTCATTAATACTTTCCACAAATTCTTCGAGTTCATCCTCGCTCATGCCCGGTTTTCTTATATGAAGATATTGTAATCCTTGATCTAATAATTGGTGTATTTGTTTTATTTCATTCTCTTGAATACCTTCAGGTTGTGTAATAACAATGAATTGCATAATATCAACTTTTAGTTCAAAAATACTTCGTTTTCACCAAATTAAAAGATAGCCATTATTCTTCAGTTTTAACATAAATTTCACCGCCCTTCTCTTGAAATTCTTTGGCTTTTTGTTTCATGCCTTCTTCCAACGCTTCTTCTTCATCCATATTCTTTTGTTTGGCATATTCCCGAACGTCTTGAGTAATCTTCAT
>CAZIGO010000217.1:0-4135 GCA_964538595.1 uncultured Chitinophagales bacterium
TATAGGAGCACTTCTTTTTGATCACCCGATTCCCCGATTTAGAAAAGGGATTATAAGAAGGGGTGAGATTGAAACCCCAGTAAATTCAAGGGGTTTAAGCAGAATTACATATTAATAAAAATAGTAAAAGCGGAGAGAGAGGAACTTGAACCCTCCCTCTATTCCCCGCCGACTCTGGAGTTTTTGGAGCCCACTCTCCACGAGCGAACCGAATTTTCCACCACAGTTCTCTGTGGCTTTCGTGTAATGTAGACATTTTTTTGGAAATTGATAAGCCAAATTGAAGCTTGCTGAATTCAGGTAATAAAAGCAAAATATTTTAGTAACAAGTATGAGCTTCTCATAAAATTGGCAGAGGTGAAAATGGACAGTTGGCTAAATAAATAATTACATTAATACACTATCCAAAAAACGGGAAGCTTACAGTGATCCTAATTTATTCAATACCAGTTAAAATTATTCACACCAAGGAGAAGGCATAGGTTGACTACAGGGAACCCCCGTGTCTTGAGTAGCTGATGCCACGGAACCAAAAGAATGGAGAACCGGGGTTTGATAACTGCCTTTTTTATTATTCGTTTTTCCTTTACGGCGCACTGCAAAATCATCCACCCATGATTGGGCATGGATAGATATTATGGTACCATAAGAGAAAAGCTGTGGTTGGTCCTTGAATTCAGCATTACTGCTTTTTCATGTATGCTAATAACAAACTTAGAATAAAATAATTCTCTTATATTAGTCCTGATTGGATTAACTTTTTGCGTTAAAAATATAATAGTCTCCTTTTCTTGTAACTGGTAGTTCTAGTTAGAATAGGTTACTTCGGAAAGCTTTTCCCCTCCCGCCACTTTTTTTATATTAGAATTGACTATCATTTCATGAAAAAGCTCTCTTACATAGCAACTCTACTCTTAATTTCCAATTTTCAATTTGCCATAGGACAATCCGACATCCCGCCCGACAAACAACAAAAAATCGACTCCCTGCGCCAAGTCATTAAAACCACCCCAAGCGATACGATAAAGGTAAAGGTATTGAATGACCTTAGCTGGATATATAAGGAGCTCGGTCACTACGACCAAGCTCTCCAAACTGCCCAACGGGCCAAAGAAAAGGGCCAGCGGGCCGGATTCGAAAAAGGGGAGGCTGCTTCCTTTATCTATATTGGGATCATTTATGATCTGCAAGGCCATTACGACCAAGCATTAGAATACTATCACAAAGCCTTCGAGTTTTACAAACAAGCCGAGAACCGAACAGGCATGTCCTCCTGCTACATCAATATCGGACTTATTCATAAAAACCAAAGGCATTATGAGCGGGCACTGGAATTCTATCATAAAGCTCTCGAGCTCTATAAGCAGCTCGGAGACCGAAAAGGCATGGCCTCTTGCTATAATAACATCGGGCAAATTCATAAAACCCAAGATTACTACAATCGGGCACTGGAATTCTATCGAAAATCCCTCAATATTAAGAAACAGATCGGGTATCGGGCTGGAATGGCTAATTCCTTCTACAACATCGGAGATCTGTATATTACCCTCTATAAAAAGGACACTTTAACAGCCGAGAGCCGCCAATTTAAACGTGAAATCCAGCAATATCACCCGTACGCCTTGCTTGACTCCGCCCGCTACTACCAACAAAAAGCCCTGCAGTTAGCTAAAAAAATTGGGAGACAATCAACAATTACTAATGCTTCCATGGGTTTGGCTAATATCTTACAGCAAAAAGAAGAATACGAGGAGGCCCTGCCATACTACCACAAGGCCACCCGAATAGCCAACAGTACCGGTGCTCGCCCCCGGTTGTATGAGGCCTATAAAAGGTTGTCGGAATGTTATAAAGAACTCGATCAGTACCAAAAGGCCTATGAGTATCATGTGAAATACGCAGCAATACAGGACAGTGTACACAGTGTGGAGAGCAAAAAGAAAATAGCCCAGATGGAGCAGCAATACAAGGCCGAGAAACGGAAACGTAAGATCGCAGAACAGGAGGCCGAATTGCAAAAGCAGCGATTGTGGCTATATAGTACCGGGGGGGGATTATTCATCATTTTGCTCTTTTCGGGAATTTTATATAATCGCTTCCGCGTGATTCGGCGACAAAAACGAGTTATTGAGACCGCTCACCATACCTTGGAGCAAAAGAACAGGGAGATCACCGCTAGCATCAACTATGCCAAGCGAATACAAGAGGCGCTGCTTGGAAAAGAAGAGCACGAGACTTCCAAGCTACCACCTCATTTTGTTTTGCTCCTTCCCCAGGCTACCGTCAGTGGTGACTTCTATTGGGGAGTAAAAAAAGAAGGGCACTGGTACATTGCTGCCGCTGATTGTACCGGTCATGGAGTACCGGGGGGCTTTCTGACGATGCTGGGGACGGCTTTCTTGAATGAGATCACTTCCCGGCCGGAACAGGTGGCCCCGGCCACGATTTTAAATGAACTCCGGGAGCGGTTTATCAAAGAACTTGGTGAGGAAGAAAAAGAAGCCGATACGGGTATGCGGATGCGCGATGGAATGGATATATCATTGCTACGCCTCAATTTGAAAACAAATGAAGCCCAATGGGCGGGAGCGAATAACCCGCTGTATGTAATTCGTCACAAAAATAAAGCTTCCATTGATAAAAAGGAGATCAAAACATTGCAAAAAAAGGATGAGCAACTGTACGATATTCCACCGGATAAACAACCCATCAGCTACACCCAAGACCCGCAGCCCTTCACCAACCATAAGCTAAAACTTCAGAAAGATGACTCCCTATATATGTTCAGTGACGGTTATCCCGATCAATTTGGTGGGCCAAGAGGAAAGAAGTTCAAGAAGAAGCGCTTTAAGCGCACCTTACTTGACCTTCAAGCCAAAAACATGAAAGAACAAAAAGAGCAGTTGGACAAAACTATCAAAGAGTGGATGGCACAGAATGATGAGGAACAGATTGATGACATCTGTGTTTTAGGGCTGAAGATCCCATAAGGCAATTGAAGAATGCAGATAACTTTAATAGCTTGATAAGTGGAGGAGATCCACGATTTAGCAACTGTCAACGAACTCCGTGAGCGATAAAATTTTATTTTCGGGATCGATGATATTTGTGTTCTTGGAGTTAAAATAGATTATGCCAAAACCCTTCTGTTTTATACTCCTCTGTCCAACGGTTAATAGAGAATCAAGTGATACAAGACATCAAAGCTGTAGTGCTAGAATTATAAAACAGAAGTTATCCAGTTTGTAGAATGCCCCCTTCCCTTACTTAGAGAAAATAAAAAGCGGAGAGGGGAACGAGAACATGACCTTTGAATTCAGCTAATATTTTGTACATTATAAATTATATTATTTTAATAAAAAAATATAATTGCAAGGTATGAGGTTTATCCGTTCATATGCGATCATTCAACTACTGCTTTTAATACCTGTTTTTATGCCCGCTCAAGAAAAAAACAATAATGCTTCAGTTTTTACTGATTGTGCCGCGGCTACCTCGCTTTCCAGTTTAGACATTAACAATGTAGAGGCCGGCTTGTTGAATGGAGGCGATATGTGGTGGGATACGACTGCTAACCCGCTCTATGAAGTACCGGCCGGGTCGGGCTTACATTCAATGTTTGCTGGAGCCATTTGGATAGGAGGTATCGATGATCAAGGTCAACTGCATATGGCGGCCCAAACTTATCGTCAAAGTGGTCATGACTTTTGGCCTGGCCCCTTAAAATGTGACGGTACGACCAACAGATCTACTTGCGCCCAATGGGATCGCCATTGGAAAATTAACCGTTCAATGATAGACTCCTTTAAAGATGGTTTGTACGGCTCAACACCACAAGTAATAAAAAATTGGCCGGCCTATGGAAATCCCAACACCAATATGGTGGGCCGGGCGCCCTTTGTTGATGTAAATAACGATAATAAATATAACCCGGCCGATGGTGATTACCCCGATATTAAAGGGGATCAAGCGGTTTGGTGGGTGATTAATGATGCTGGTAATCAACACAATGTGACCGACACTTTTGCCTTAGGAGTTGAAATCCAAGTAATGGCTTACGCTTTTTCCGAAAAAAACAGTCATTTAAACAACACTACTTTTTACGAGTATACCATCATTAATCGCTCCGACAACA
>CAZIGO010000218.1:0-4131 GCA_964538595.1 uncultured Chitinophagales bacterium
TTCCAATACCAACCTGAAGCTGACGACGATTGATCCGTAAACTCTACCGTCAACGCTGAATCACTGTAACTGAAATCAGCACTACATGTCGTAGAACTCGAGGTCGTATCTACATATACAACCGTACTATCTTTGTCTCCACATCCATTCTCGTCTGTTACCTCTACTACATATTCCCGCGTCGTGGATGGACTTACCTGAATCGTCGATCCACTATCTCCTGTTCCCCATACATAGGAATACGGACTCACTCCTCCTGAAGCACTTCCCTCTCTTAATATCGTATCTCCCTTCATTATCGTCGTATCTGCACTCGCCGTCACTATCAAATCTGACGGCTCCGTCACCGTCGCTCCATTACTGTCTGTACAACTGTTCGCATCACTCACCGTCACATCATACACACCCGACGGTACACTGTCTATATCTTGCGTCGTCGCCCCATTCGACCAACTATAAGAATACGGCGAGGTTCCTCCACTTACCTGTATATTTACTCCTCCGTCTGTTCCTCCATAACAACTTACATCAACTACACTGTCTACACTTACCGATAAACCACAATTCGTTACCGTCACATCTTTCTGTACTGTGTCGCATACCGACCCCGTACTATCTTCTATCTGCAACTCCACCGTATATGTGTCACTCGAATCATAAGTATGGGTCGGATTCTGAACAGTATCCGTCCAACCATCACCAAACTTCCAATACCAACCTGAAGCTGACGACGATTGATCCGTAAACTCTACCGTCAACGAAGAATCGCTATACGTAAAATCTGCACTACAGGTCGTACTACTGTCACTGACCGTCACCGACTGGACTATCGTATCACTACACACCGAATCAGCCGCCTGCAATTCTACATTATATGTCCCTCCTGAACTGTAGGTGTGAGAAGGGTGTTGTAAACTGCTCGTCGATCCATCTCCAAAATCCCAATACCAACTGCTCGCATTGCTCGACTGGTCCGTAAAATCTACCGTCAACGCCGAATCACTGTAACTGTAATCGGCCGATACCCCACATATCGAAATCGTCTTCGTTACCGTATCACAATTGCTTCCCGTACTGTCTTCCGTGATCAACTCCACCGTATAACTGCCACTGCTGGCATACGTATGGCTCGGATGTTGTACCGTATCCGTATATCCATCCCCAAACTTCCAATACCATCCACTCACTCCGCTGGACTGATCTGTAAAATCTACCGTCAACAGTGAATCACTGTATGTGAAATCGGCGGTGCAATTCCCTTTTGCTTCTGTAGTTATCAGACTAGTAATAGTGAAAAGAGCAACAACAATTAAATAGGGTTGATACCAATGGTTTTGTAGCGACATATAATTCTTTTACTTTAGTCGCAAACAAATATAGCAAAAATTTAATAAAAATAAAGTGATTTTTTATGTTGAATTAAATCACTTCCTTATTCTCATTAAGCATTTTTCCCGGCTCGCCTTCCCCTTTATTATTACTTAACAATTTTTTTACTGCTTCATTTATGGAAAAAGAAATGCCCCGAAAAACGGAAGAGCTTAAGTTATACGCATACCCATGACACAAATATCATCCAGTTGTTCCTCATCATTCTCGGCCATCCAGTCCTCTATCTTATCTTCCAAATATTCCCCTTGCTCCGGCATGCTCTTATCCTGTATCTCTATCAATGTCCGCTTAAATCGTTTATACATAAATTTCTTCCCTCTCGGTCCCCCAAACTGATCAGCATAACCATCGGAAAATGTATACAACACATCTCCCCTCCGCAATTTTAACCATCGACTTTCAAATGGCTGATGATCCTCCCCCTCATAACCTATCGGCTGTTTGTCTCCCTTCAACTCTATCAACTCATCTCCCATCGTCCGGTCTGCTCTTACCCCTATCTCCCGATTCACTATATCCTCCCCTACCACATACAGCGGATTCTTCGCTCCCGAAAACTCTATCCATTGCTCCTCCCCTCCCTCATCCACATTATACCAACGGCACAACGCCATATCCATCCCATCCCGCATCTCTTCCTCCTCTCCACTCTGTTGTAACGTCGATATGATCCCCTCCCGCAACTCATCCAATATACGTCCCGTCTCCCGTACCCCTCGTTCTATCACTACCTCGTTCAACAACCGGTTGCCTATCATCGACATAAAAGCCCCCGGCACCCCATGGCCCGTACAGTCCGAAGCCGTCCATATCAAATCCCGCTCCCCCCTATATGCCCAATAAAAATCACCACTCACCGCCTCCTTCGGACGAAACAATATAAAATAATTCGATCGCCCTACCGACTCCATCTCCGACTCTGCCCGTAATATTGCCGACTGTATCCGACGAGCATAGTCTATACTCGCCCCGATCGCCTCATTCTTCTGTTCCACCACCTCCTTCTGATGTTCTATCACTTCCTTCTGTTCACGGGTCACTCGAAAACGGTTATACAACAACCCTGAAAATACCAACACCAACAATAACCCACCCCCCGCACTATACAACATCACACGATTTCGTTGTAGCTGGGCCCGTTGTATCTTCTTATCCTTCTCCAACATCTTGATCTTCCGCTCCCGCTTCTCTGCCTCATACTTCTCCTCCAACTCCGCTATCCGCTCACTACTGCGACGACTATGCACACTATCCCGTAACTGCGCATACTTTACGTGATAATCATAGGCCTGCTGATACCGACCCAACGCCTCATAACTACGTGCCAACCCCTCATACGCCTTATACAAACGCGGTAACGCCCCCGTACTGTCAGCCATCTCTGCTGCCTTTTTATAGTAAGCCACTGCCCGTTGATAAGCTCCCCTCCGATACCAAATTTTACCCAACCCGGCTAAAGACAAATTAATTACTTGCTGATAACCAATACGCTTTGAAGCTTGCAAAGCCTTATCAAAATAATAAAATGCCGAATCAAGTAATACATTCCGATTAAATTCTATTTCGTTTTCCTTCCTCTTTGAGGAATCTTGATCAAAGACAGCAAGATAAACACTGCCCATATTTGCACGAGCCACTACGGAAGAAGCCACATTATTTATCTTCTCTGCGACAGCTAAATTTTTCTTATAAACCTCAAGAGCTTTTCTCCACTGGCCCTTTTGCTCATAGATAAAACCCATATTATTCAATACCACTAATTTTGCCGGAAGGATAGCCTCCTTTTCACAGATAGCCAGCGCTTTTTTATAATAACTCATTGCTTTTCCGTACCGCTTCTGGCTTTTATGGATAAGACCAATATTGTTAAATGCATTCACCATTCCTCTTTTATTCCCTACTTGTTTCTCTATCTTCAATGCCTGTTGGTAATTCTGTAAGGCTTTATCATAATCCCCCCGATGATCATACACCACTCCTATATTCTGATAAGTACTTGCCAGCTCTTTCTGTTCCCCTAATTTCTTTTTTATTTTTAACGCTTTTTTATAGTAGGTTAACGCCTTATCATACTGGCCTTTTGCCTTGTATAGCATCCCCATATTATTATAGCTAAACGCTACATATTTTAATTTCCCTGTCTTTTGAGACACCTGCAAAGCTTCCTTAAAATTAACCAACGCCTTATCATATTGCCCGGTTTCATGAAACGCTCTTCCCATTAGATTAGCGGCCTTAGCCACTCCCTTATGATAATTAATCTTTTTGGCCCGTTTTTTAGTTTCCCGCGCCGAAGTTAACGTTTCTTTATACCAGCCTTGTTTTATTTGAATGCGACTTATTTTATTTCTTATGTTGATTTTTGTGCTATCTGACTGTTTGGAATGCAATTGTCCCCGCAGCGAATCGATTTGCTTATTTTGATGAGCCGGTAAAGTATCCCTTTGCCCGATAACAGTTTTCCCGGTAAAAAGAACACTTATTATCATTAAAGCTATGACCGGCAAATATTGCACTCTCATTATTTGTAAACGAAACAGCATAAAAGTTGTTCTATACTACAATTCCTGAATGAAGAAAAATTTAAACTTTTCACTTTTTAAGAAGTTTATCCTCTCCCAAGAAATACATCTTCTTACAAGCATCAACTTTTTTCGCTTGCCCCCCTATGACCGGCGATTATATTATACGCATACCCATGACACAAATATCATCCAGTTGTTCCTCATCATTCTCGGC
>CAZIGO010000219.1:0-4131 GCA_964538595.1 uncultured Chitinophagales bacterium
GCTGTGGAAATTGGGTGTGCATCACCTCCCGTACCGGTGTGTCATTTTCTTTCTGAGCCAGCACTTCCATCAATCGATCTCGCGTGAGTAACCCTTTTACTTTATGGTCTTTCATGATAAGAAACCCTTTTTGTTGGCTATCCAGCACCTCTTGGACAGCTTCTTCTAAAGTTTGCTCGGGGTGCAAACGGGCAAATTGTTTCATCGTAATATCTTTAACCGTATAGTTTTTAAGTACTGATTGTAACCGCACTTGGTGGGCTTCGCCTTGTGCCCCCAGGTAGACAAATAAAGCGATAATAATAAGAAAAGGGTTGTAAAACAAACCGGCAATAGCAAAAACAATGGCTAACATTTGTCCTAAACCGGCCGCTGTTTGAGTCGCTTGGATGCGAGTCATTTTAAAAGAGAGTAAAGCCCTTAAAATACGCCCACCATCCATGGGAAAAGCAGGAAGCGTATTAAATAGGACGATAAATATATTAATGGCCATCAACTTTAAAAAGAAGTTGGTGGGAGTAATAAATGCAGAAGGAGGATTACCAGGAAGTTGTAACGCATCCATGGAAAAGAGACCGATAAACAGGATTATTGCAATACCCACATTGACCAACGGACCGGCGATGGCAATTAATAACTCGGACTTGGGTTCCTCCGGGATGTGGTCGAGGCGCGCCACCCCTCCGATCGGTAAAAGTGTAATACTATGGGTAGGAACACCGTAATGGCGAGCCATTAAAGCATGCCCTAACTCATGTAAAACTACACAGAAAAATAGAGTGAGTACAAAAGCAATGCCCCAGGCAATATCAGTAAAGGTGCCTCCTTGGTTTGCAAAAACGTAGGCTACCCATATTAGAATAAGAATAAATGTCCAATGCACTTGCACGGGTATGCCGGCTAACCGCCCTAATCGTAATGACCATTTCATAGGAGTTGTTTTTTATGAAGATAAACAAAACTTGCCGGTATTTCATTCAGGTTGAGGGCAATCTATATAATATAGAGTGATTCGGAGAAATTATTTTTTTAAAATATTAAACAATATTAATATCATCTAAAAATATTTATAAAAAAACGAGAAAAACGGGATTTTTTTTGAAAAAAAAAGCCGAGTTTAGCTCCGTTCGTATTAATAACTGTATTAAATGTAATCCCATGAGAAACAAATACTTATCATTATTCGTCCTTTTTTATTTATTAGTGGGGATGGGGGGTACGGTGCGGGCTCAATTAGATTCCTGCGATGCCAATGTTCCTTATTATTATGTTGATTTATCAGGACAACCAGCGGGTAGTTGGATTTCACCGTCACATAGCCGGGAAGGTCAATGTTGTGGAGTGAAGTCGCCTAATGCTTGTACGTCATTTGAGATTTTACTTGATTCACAGGCTGTCGCTGTGAGCTTTGATATATATTCCGGGGCAATTCCTTCGGGCTCGATGTTCTTTCAAATCGATTGTGGCCCCGAGACGCCGGTAGGGGAGAAGGTATGTATTAGTGGTCCCGGTCCTCACCGGATTACTTTTTGTAAACCCGGAGACAATACTAATTCCTATATTCTTCAGTCGATAGCTCAACCCATTTTCCAAACCGATGATACGACCCGCGGCGGATGTAGTAAAAAATTAAGTGTGTTGGGTTTGGTGGATTCTACGATTAGTTGGAATTCTGTAGCTCCCGGCAATAAAGGGGATTATAACTCTTATTTGGATTGTGATACCGGGTGTTCTACCACTTCTCTTTTTAAGCCCCCCGGCACTGAGCCGGCATATATCGATTACGAAGTTTGTGGATATCCTATTGCAGATGAATGTGGGTATACTTTATATATCTGTGATACTTTTCGCATTCATACCGTGGATTCACTTACTGCTTCAGTCATTCCCAACCCGGCTACGTTCTGTCAGACCGGTGCTGGTAGTGGCGTAGAGCTAAAAGCTCAAGCCCAGGGAGGTCGAGCCCCCTACAGTTATAAATGGTTTGATACAAGTGGTACGAAAGTAGGGGTCGGCACTACTTATTTCGCTATGAGCCAACAAACTTATACGTTAGAGGTCAATGATGCTTTATCAGATACCGGCTTTTGTGGCGCGGTATATGAAAATGTGTCCGTTAGTGAAATATCGCTGCCGGAAGTTAATGCCGGTGAAGATCAAATATTGTGTGCTTCGGAACCGACCGCTGCTTTGAATGGATCAGTACAATATGCCTCGGGAGGTGTATGGAGTGGCGGAAATGGTACATTTAGCCCGGACAGTACTACTCTTAACGCTAATTATACCCCAACCCCGGCGGAGATTAGTGCCGGTAGCGTTTCTTTAATACTGGCTTCCTCGGGAGGGGGAGATGGTTGTCCGACGATCTATGACACCGTGCAATTGCAATACCCCGATTCTATAGAGGTCGCGTTGAAGGATACAGCATTATTATGTCATAATGACTTAGCTCGTTTGGATCCTGTGGTAACAGGTGGGACGCGCCCTTATAGATATGAGTGGAGTACAACTTCTACCGATACAGCTATTACAGCAGGGATAGGAAATTATTGTGTAAAAATTACTGATTCATTAGGCTGTACTACCACCCATTGTATGAATGTTACGGCCCCGAGTGCACTGGATGTAACAATGAGCAGTACCGATGTTTCTACGAATGGAGGCAGTGATGGCTCCGCTACTGCTTCGCCGTCGGGAGGGGTTAGCCCTTATGGTTATAATTGGTCCACCGGCGATACCACTCAAACGGTCGACAGCTTAAGCTATGGAGCTTATTCGGTAACGGTCACGGATTCAAATGGCTGTAATATTACGGGAAGTATTGTTGTAGATGAACCCAGTTGTGATTCGTTTACTTCTACGGCAACTAAGACTAATTTAACATGTTTCAATGATAGTAACGCCATGGCGATTGCTCTGCCAGACAGTGGAACGCCCCCGTATTCTTATGAGTGGAATGATCCGGATAGTCAAACTAACGACACGGCCTTTGGTTTACCGGCCGGTACGTATACTGTTACTATTACTGATAAAAATGCGTGTAAGAGTGTCTCCACTGTTACCATTACGCAACCTTCCTTATTAACCAATACGATCGATCATTCCGATGTGACTTATGTAGGAGATAGCGATGGGTCAGCAACGGCTAATACTAACGGGGGTTATGCACCTTACTCCTATGATTGGGATACAGGCAATAGCGGGGATACACTGGCCACGGTAAATGGTTTGGCAGCTGGTAATTATTCAGTGACTGTTATGGATAGTATCGGGTGCACCTTAGTGGATAGTGTTAGGATTGAAGAACCCGATTGTGAATTGTATCGTGTAAATGCAACTGCTGATCCCGTAAAGTGTTACGGAGATAGTTCAGGCGCCGTTAGCGTGGCCTTATCATTTGGCTATTCTCCTTATGATATAATGTGGAATACCGGGGATACAACGGCAATGGTAAACAGCTTACCCGCCGATACTTATCGCGTTAGTGTAACCGATTCTGTCGGTTGTTTCGATCGCGATACGGTTATCGTTACTGAACCTCCGGCGTTGAACAGTTCCGTAGAGGGTACTAATATTACCTGTTACAATGCCGACGATGGTACTATAGATCTGACAGTAAACGGTGGTGTGTTCCCTTATACTTATAAATGGTCCAATAATACTAAAGTACAGGATCAAACAAACATAGGCCCGGGTGAATATACGGTTACCATTACAGATGATAATAGTTGTACACGGGAGGACACTATTTCGTTGACGCAGCCGGATTCTATTGAGTTAACCTCTATGCCGCAAGAAGTGACTTGTTTTAATGGTAGTGATGGAGCGATCGAAGTGTCGGTAACCGGTGGAACCACTCCTTATTCCTACTTGTGGTCGGATAGTTCAACTACTGATAATATCACTGGTCTGGAAAATGGTATTTACCGGGTACAAGTAACGGATTCTAACGGATGTCAAACCCCTGAAGTGGGTATAATGGTAGAAGAACCTTCGCCGGTTACAATGGATACAGCTTTTGTAGCCTGTCCGGATTCCGGTAATACTATGACCGACGTTACTATTGTACCATCCGGTGGTCGAGGAGCGCCTTATCAAGTATCGTTTGATAATGGGAATACTTTCGAACCG
>CAZIGO010000220.1:0-4130 GCA_964538595.1 uncultured Chitinophagales bacterium
TCTTAGCGTTTCGAGAAAATTATAAAAAGTAGAAGGCCTCAAATAATTTCTTATCTTTTAGCAAGATTATAGGTATTCCGGGGAACAGTCGGTAATGATCGATAATTATTTTTCATTGAGAAAATTTTATCAATATGGGTGAAAACGAAAATAAGACACTTTATTTATTAGATGCTATGGCCCTGATTTACCGGGCCTATTATGCCTTTATTCGCCGTCCTCTCTATAATTCTAAAGGGATGAATACTTCCGCGATAGTAGGTTTTACTAATACTTTATATGATTTATTACAAAATGAAGACCCTACCCACATTGCTGTTGCTTTTGATTCTTTGGAGCCCACTGAACGACATGTAGTATATGAAGATTATAAAGCCCAGCGAGAGGAAATCCCCGAAGATATTGCTCAGTCTCTGCCCTATATCAAATCCATCATTAGAGCTTTTAATATACCTGTGTTGGAAGAGCCGGGATATGAAGCTGATGATATTATCGGCACGCTGGCTAAACAGGCCGAAAAGAAATCTTATGTGACCTATATGGTTACGTCAGACAAGGATCTGGGCCAGTTGGTGTCGGATAAGGTTTTAATGTATAAGCCAGGAAGGGGTAAGAAAAAGACGAAAATTTATGATAAGAAAGAAGTGTTAAGTAAATGGGGCATCGAGCGGCCTGAACAGTTGATCGATATTTTAGGATTGCAAGGAGACTCTTCTGATAATATACCTGGGGTTCCCGGCATTGGTAAAAAACGAGCTCAACGGTTCATCGAACAATACGGTAGTGTGGAAGGTGTATTGGAAAATGTGGAAGAGATAAAAGGGAAACTGCAACAAAAGATAAAAAATAATGCAGAGCAAGCTCGCTTATCTAAAGAATTAGCTACTATAATTTGTGATGTACCAATTTCATTTAATGAGGAGGAACTGAAAAGAGATGAACCGGATAAGAATAAACTGAACGAATTGTTTACAGACCTGGAGTTTAAAAATTTAGGTAAAAGAGTATTAGGCCAATCGTTTACTATAGCTTCTTCAAAGAAAGGACAGCAAGAGTTATTCCAGAGTAACGGGGAAGAAAATGGGAAAAAGGGCAAGTATGACCAAGGGGATAATTTGGAAACCACTTCTCACGAATATCACTTGGTTAACAGTGCAGCCGAAAGGGAAGAATTGGTCAAAACTTTAACGCAGCAAACAACAATTTGTTTTGATACCGAGACCTCTAGCCTGAATCCCCAAGAGACCGATCTGGTAGGTATTGCTTTTTCTTATCGTCCCCAAGAAGCCTACTATGTGCCCGTTTATAACCAAGAAGAGGATGTTAGTACTATTCTTGAATCATTGGAACCGGTATTTAATGATCAGAATATTGAGAAAGTAGGGCAAAATCTCAAGTTTGATCTCCTTGTATTACGTTGTCAAGGCCTGAAAGTGAAAGGTCCTTTCTATGATACAATGATTGCTCATTATCTAGTAAAGCCTGATATGAAGCATGACCTTGGTACATTGGCCGAAACGTATCTTGATTATGTTATGGTGCCTATTGAAAAATTAATCGGTAAAAAAGGAAAGGATCAGGGAAGTATGATTGACGTACCTCTCGAGGAAATAAAAGAGTATGCAGGAGAGGATACTGACATTACCCTCCAACTCAAGAATAAACTTGATAAGATGTTAAAGGAAAAAGAGGTTGAACAATTGTATTGGGAGCTTGAAGCCCCTCTCATTCCGGTATTAACTGAGATGGAGTATGAAGGAGTAGCCATTAATAAGCAAGCCCTGAATGACTTTTCTGAAAAATTGCAACAATCCATTCAAAAAATTCAGAAACGGGTACATGAAATTGCCGGTGAAAAGTTTAACCTAGCTTCTCCTAAACAATTGGGAGAAGTATTATTTGATAAACTCGAGCTACAGGAGGATCCCAAAAAAACGCCGAGTGGTCAATATGCTACTAATGAGGAAGTACTGAAAGAGCTTTCCGAAGAAAATGAGATTGCCCAACTAGTATTGCGGCATCGTCAATTGGTAAAACTAAAATCCACCTACGTAGATGCCTTGCCACGGTTGGTTAATCCGAAAACTCATCGCATACATACGACATTTAACCAAACAACAGCAGCAACGGGACGCCTTAGCTCTAAAAATCCGAATTTACAAAACATCCCCATCCGAACTGAAAAAGGGCGGACGGTACGAAAAGCATTTGTACCTCGTAATGAAAATTACAAACTTCTGTCGGCCGATTATTCTCAAATAGAATTACGGATCATAGCTGATTTAGCGAAGGACAAAAATATGTTAAAAGACTTTAAGGAAGGACTTGATATCCACTCTACGACAGCATCTCGCGTATTTGATGTAGAACTAGAAGAAGTAGATCGGGATATGCGAAGCCAGGCGAAAACGGTAAATTTCGGCATAATATATGGTATTTCACCATATGGTTTATCTCAACGATTAAATATTAAAAGAAAAAAAGCGAAGCGCTTGATTGATCAGTACTTTAAAAAATACCCAGATATAAAAAAATACATGGATGAGAGTATTGAAAGGGCGCGGGAAATGAAATATGTTAGTACCATTATGGGACGCAAGCGGTATTTACCCGACATCAATTCGAGTAATGCTACGGTCCGGGGATACGCAGAGCGTAATGCCATTAATGCACCTATCCAAGGATCAGCAGCAGATATTATCAAGAAAGCTATGATAGATATATTTGATTTACTACAAGAAGGATATAATACTAAGATGACGCTACAGGTCCATGATGAACTCATTTTTGACACTCACCAATCAGAAATAGAAGAATTACAACCACAGATTGTTAAAAAAATGGAAAATGCTGTTCCCTTGGAGGTACCTATTGAAGTGGAAACAGGAGTAGGAGATAATTGGTTGGAAGCTCATTAATAATCCTTATATTTGGTGTTAATCATATTTTCTTTGATGCATTTAAAACTAAAAGTTTAATTCCATGCAACGATTCTCTTGTTTGATAGTAGCCTTATTTTTAATATTCCCTATTCATCTTGTAGGTCAAGAAATAGAGGTGCAAGAAGTGCAAGAAAAGATGAGCCAGGGGAATAAAAACGGACTAACTGTTAACATTCCGGAAGCCTCCGTTGATAAAGTGGAAGATGATTGGGATAAATGGTTGCGTAAAGAGCTTAATGGTAACACGAGCACTAATAGCGGCGAGATTGTCGGGGAGGAATGTGAAAATGATGACATTAGTGACTTGCCTTTCGTTGTATATTCAAAGGTAGAAGAAAAAGATAAAGGTACTCGCTTGACTGTATTCGTAAATTTAGGCGGTGCTTATTTGAATTCCAATGAGCATGGAGATCGGTTTGAAGTCATGAAGGAACAACTTACATCTTTTTCAAAAGAAGTAGCTACTGAAGCATTGGAAGAAAAATTGGGTGATGCCGAAGATAAATTGGATGATCTAACTGATAAACGAGATAATTATGTTAAAGAAAAAGAAGACCTCCAATCAGATGTAGAAGATTATAAAGAAGAAATTGAGGATTGTAAGGAAACGATCGAGGAAGCTAAAAAGAATATAGAAAAAAATGAACGGAAGATTAAGAAGTATAAGAAAAAGAAAGAAGATCAACAGGAAAAAGTAGAAAACCAAAAAGAGAAATTAGAGAAGATTGAGGAGCGATTGAAAAATGTAGATTAATTCAACTTCTTTTTCTGAGGGAAGTGGCTTCATTTTTACTCCAAAAGTTCTCTTGAGAGGGGGTATCCAATAAACTCTTGGTCTGCTATCCCACATGATAAACTTCTATGGGATTATGTATAATTATATAAAGATTAGTCGACCTTCCTTTTTGATTCTATTTTTACTTTTATATAACTAATTTACACAACGAGCAGACCTGTCTCTTTATTTCACCTTCCCCCACCAATTGGACCAAACATTGTTCGGTTGTTCGACAAACCCCCTAAAAGGTTCAAATATATTATATTTTTATTTATCCCTTCCCGCTCTTATTATACCAATATTTAATCATTTACAAACATTTACAAACGAATACAATCGAATGTAATTATTTATTATTCGGTTTTGATAAAATTGGTCCCCACCTTTGCTACAACTTCCTGTTCATGGGA
>CAZIGO010000221.1:0-3015 GCA_964538595.1 uncultured Chitinophagales bacterium
ATAAAGCGTACTATACCAATGCGTATCAATTGACATCAACCAATCCCAACTGGCAGTGGAAGAAGTGACCGCAAAGAACACGATAAAGAGAGCAGAGATAGTATTGGTACGTTTATAATATTTATAACTGTGATCCGGTTGGGCATCCTGATTCAAGGAATAGCGACGAATAAAATAAGTAAAAATAATCCAACCGAGGAAATACAGTATTATTCTAATATTAAAGAAAGGACCATTTAAATAAGGTACTTTCCCAGCTATGATATCATCGTGTTTTACAACTTCCGGATCAGCCCAGTGATAGAGGTGATGCCAATGAAACCACGTTCCCAGCCCAATGACCAACATTAAAATACCGCCAACAGGCAGAAAGCTGGTAATTGCTTCAGGTACACGTTTGATCGCTACATGCCAACCCGCCTGAGAGATACGGTGAGCCGCAATAAAGAAGGTACCTCCTAATGCTACTAATGCAAAGAAGGTAGTATTTACCAATAAATTGGCCCAAACACGTTGTCCCTCATGAGCAAAAAGGCCAAACAAAAAGGCCAGCAACCCAATACCCATCATGATATAGCTCGCTTTGCGCCAATTACTATCAAAAGTAAATTGTTTATTCATATTTTGATTGTTGTCGGCCATCAATTTTTAGATTTATTAGTTGAAACAGTATCTACTTTTGATGTTGTCTGTGAAGTATCCGATTGTACGGTATCCATTTTAGCCTTTCCCTGCAATTTTTCCACGTAATGAGTTACCATCCAGCGTTCTTTACGATTCAACTGGTCAGCATATGATTTCATTTGCGTATTCAACTTCCCATAGGTGATAGAGTGATAAATTTTACCTTCCGGCAAAGTATTAAGCTGATTAGAACTAAAAGCAGGAGGTGGGGGAAAAGGGCCATCGGAGGTAATAGTAATAGGTCCATCACCTTTCCCTTTTTTACCATGACAAACCTGGCAATAAATATTAAACAAGCGTTTTCCCTCTTTTAATACCTCTTTCGATTTAGGTAGAGGATTAGTTAATTCCTTGCCTGCCTGTTCATAACCTTCTTTAGTATTGGGATAAGGATAAGGCTCCGGACCTCGAGCAATTGCGTGTTCCGGAGGACGCAAAGCTGACATACTATCCTCTACTAAAGGGTTGGCACTATAAGTTTTGTAAGCCTTGGTATGAGACATGTCTGGCATAAACTCATAGCCCGGGTGACGTTTATTACAACTACATGAAGAAAACAGGAAACAAACGGTAGCTATTGTGATAAAGCCAATATTTAGTGTTAATTGCTTCATGTTGACACCACTTTTTCTTTAGTTTCCGAAGCGCCACTCTCCTTTAATACTTTTTTTACTTTTTGGATATCCAAAGACGAAGACTTCTTGATGGCTATCACAAATTTATCATCCGTAGCCCGTGGCTCAAAGGGGTGAGCATTTGGACTGGGTACTAACCAAGAAACAGTAAACATAATAGCCGCCATACCGATCGACGTCAACAAGACTGTTCCTTCAAAAGTAGGAGGTATAAAAGAAGGAAGTGGGAAAACAGGCTTACCGCCTACATTCAAAGGATAATCGATAGCTGTAATCCAACCCATAATCAGTACACATAACACTGCTGTTACAGCTCCTATAATAAAACCTGCTTTGGGGATACGAGTATCCGATAGACCTAAGGCTTCATCCAATCCATGGACCGGGAAAGGGGTAAACACATCATAAATATTTATCCCTTTCTCACGAATCTTCTTCACCGCCTCGAGCAAAACCTCTTCATCATCATAAAGCCCTAATATGTATTGATTGTTTTCTGCCATAATATAAGCTTATAGCATTTAAATTGTTTCGTGAGTTAATCCTTCTTCTTTTCGTCCTTTTTCTCTCGCTTGATCTCCAGAAGATTTTAGAATCTCTTTTTTCTCAGCAATAGCGATCACAGGGAAATATTTTGCAAATAATAAAAAGCAGGTAAAAAACAATCCCAACGTTCCAACAAACAACCCAACCTCTATCCAAGTAGGCGAATAAAGAGCCCAACTTGATGGTAAATAATCTCGGTGCAAAGAAGTGACAATAATAACAAACCGCTCAAACCACATACCGATGTTAATAAATATGGAGAGTATAAAGGTGATAGTCAGGTTACGACGAATATTTTTAAACCAGAATAATTGAGGCGAAATCACATTACAAGTCATCATAATCCAATAAGACCACCAATAGGGGCCAAAGGCTCGATTCGCAAAAGCATATTGTTCATACATATTGCCCGAATACCAAGCTACAAACTGTTCAGTAATATAAGCTACCCCTACAATTGAGCCCGTTAACAGCACAATTTTGTTCATCGATTCGATGTGATTAAGGGTGATGTAATTCTCAAGATTCATAGTCTTACGAGCAATGATCATTAAGGTAAGGACCATTGCAAAACCAGAAAATATTGCACCCGCTACAAAATAAGGAGGGAATATTGTAGTATGCCAACCAGGTTCTATAGAAGTGGCGAAGTCCATACTTACAATACTATGGACAGAAAGGACCAGCGGTGTCGCCAAACCAGCCAAGTGAAGGGACACAATTTCATGCCGCTGCCAATGTTTTGCCGATCCTACCCAACCGAAACTCAGGAAGCCATAAATAGCACGTCGTATTTTAGATTTTGCTTTATCTCGTAAGGTAGCGAAATCAGGTATTAACCCGATATACCAAAATATCAATGATACGGTAAAATACGTGCTTATGGCACAAACGTCCCAAAACAAGGCTGAGTTAAAACCGGGCCAAACACCTCGCGTATTCGGATAAGGAAATACATAAAACGCTAACCAGGGACGTCCCATATGGATAGCAGGGAATAGACCGGCACACATCACTGCAAATATAGTCATCGCTTCAGCCGAACGGTTAACACCGGTACGCCATTTTTGACGAAAGAGGAGTAAAATAGCTGATATGAGTGTTCCGGCGTGGCCAATACCAATCCACCACACAAAGTTGGTTATCGCCC
>CAZIGO010000221.1:3025-4090 GCA_964538595.1 uncultured Chitinophagales bacterium
TACTTCCTATACACACCCCCCCCCATCACAACGCTAAGCTAGAAATAGTGACCAACAAAAACCAATATTTGTTAGGTACACCTTCCGTGGGCTTCGTGATATCCTCACTTATTTCACCATAATCCTTCTTCCCTTTAATAAGTGGGGGCCGTAATGGTGATTCGTACATGCTTACTAGTTTTACTTCAAGTTTATAATTAAACTAATTAAGACAAATTACTATCTTCGTCTTCCTCTTTATTACGCACTTTCGTTTTATAACTTACCGACGGTAACGTATGTAACTCATGGAGTACATGATACGAACGCTCATCATTCTTTTCCTGGGCTACTTCACTATCTTTATTATTCATATCTCCAAACGAAATAGCATGAGTAGGACAGGCTTGTTGACAAGCCGTTTGCACCTCTCCGTCTTCCACATCACGATTTTCCTTTTTAGCTTCTAATTTTCCTTTTTGAATTCGCTGAATACAGAATGTACACTTTTCCATCACCCCTCTTGAGCGAACGGTTACATCTGGATTAAGTACCATACGCGCTAATCCATCAGACATCGCTCCCTCTTCAATATGTTCATTCCAGGGAAACGCGTCTGTTCCGGTATAATCATACCAATTAAAACGGCGCACCTTATAAGGACAGTTATTCATACAATATTTTGTCCCGACACATCGGTTATAAATCATCTGATTCAATCCTTCAGAGCCATGATTAGTAGCTGCAACAGGACAGACATTTTCGCAAGGGGCATGATCGCAATGTTGACACAACATGGGTTGGTGGGTCACTTCCGGATTGTCCTCATCTCCGGAATAATAGCGATCAATTCGAATCCAGTGCATTTCATGCTTCCGCTTCACTTCCTCTTCCTTCAGCAGGACCATGCTCGTCTCCTTGTTCTTCCCCGAACCCTCTCCGGAGGATTTGCCAGAGGCCTTCTGCTTTTCTTGCTGCCGCTCGGTGGTGCGCTTGACAAGGTCGTACAGCCGGTCCCGGACTCGCCGCGCGCACCCCATCCGAAAATCCCGGGTCTGCCGGCGGGTCGTGTCCCGTCCTTCTTTC
>CAZIGO010000222.1:0-2046 GCA_964538595.1 uncultured Chitinophagales bacterium
ACCTACTACTGCCGGAATGCCGCCCGAGGCTCCGGGTAACCTGGGAAGCTGGATGGGGTGGCAAATAGTTCGGAAATATATGGGCAAAAGTAATTCCCCCAGTTTCCAACGTCTCATGACAGATACTACTTTGACTGCCCAACAAATTTTACAACAGTCAAATTATAAACCTAAAAAAATAAACTTATGAACTCTAAGAACAGAACTCAGTTGATTATTGCGGGGGTTGCCGTTTTGATATTAGCTATATTTTTTTCCAGTGCTACTTTTCTAACGGTTGAACCCGGCTATCGAGGCGTATTATTTAAACGTTTTACCGGTGGTGTGGTTAAAGATGATCCGCCTATGCGACAAGGGTTTCATGTAGTAGCTCCATGGAATAAAGTATTTTTGTATGATTGTCGATTGCAAGAACGGGAACAACATTTAGATGTGCTTTCTTCTAATGGATTGGGTATAAAAATAGATGTGTCAGTACGCTTTCAGCCGAAAGCATCTAAGTTGGCGGAATTACATGAACGGGTAGGGAAAGACTATGTTAAAACTATTATTGTCCCTGAAGTGCGTTCTGCTGTGAGAGAAGTTATCGGCAAGTATACGCCACAACAATTGTATGCTAAAGAGCGACAAGCGATACAAACGCAGATTTTTGAAAGTACGCATAAGCCATTGGAAAAAAATCATGTATTATTAGATGCTATTTTGATTCGCTCTATTCAATTACCTGATAAGATCAAACAGGCTATTGAGCGTAAATTATCGCAAGAACAAAAGGCGCAAGAGTATGAATTCAAAATTCAAAAGGAGTCTAAAGAAGCAAAACGAAAGAGAATTGAAGCCAAAGGTATTCGTGATTATCAGCGAATTGTTTCCGAAGGACTAACTCGTAATTTCTTAAAATGGAAAGGCATTGAAGCCACGAAAAAACTGTCGGAATCTGAGAATGCAAAAGTTGTTGTGATCGGTGGCGGGAAAGATGGACTTCCTCTTATTTTGGGAAATAATTAATCTCAATAGAAAGGAACACCTAGCGAACGAAAAGTAGATCTTTTCAGCCGGGGAAGGTTAATTTTTACGAGGGGGAGCGATTAAGTTAAACACCGGTACTTTAACTTGAAATTGCTCCCCGTTATCAGTGCGTTCCATTAAGAAAGTGCCATCCATCTTGCCAATGGTGGAGTTTAATAAACAACTGGAAATATATTCATGGCGCTCATTAGGGGCGATGACGGGTTGTTTACCTACCACTCCTTCTCCTTCTACTTCTCGCTGTTCCCCGCGGGCATCAAAAATCTGCCAATGACGGCGTAGCAACTTGACCGTGTGTTCACTCTTATTTTCTATGACAACTTTGTAGGAAAAAGCGTATTCTTTTTTTTGAGGTTGGGAGTGTTTGGGTTGATAGTAGGTTTCAATAGAAACGCTGACTCCCTTTGTTATCTGAGGGGACATAATTATTTTTTACAACTATTGAATGAATGACCATTTTTAAATTTACTAAATTTATAACTTATTTCCATAAAAGATGGTGATAATTCACTGTATGGAATTTTTTACCTACTTATTCTTGTTATAAACTGAAAAATACATGTAGTACAGAAGTTTATATATTAGTTAATAAAAAAAGAGAGATATGCAACGACAGTTTTTAAAACAGTTACAATCAAATACAGATCAACCTTGTATATCTATTCTTTTGCGAACATACCGCCAAAAACCGGAGAGCTTAAAAAATGAGGTACGTCTCAAAAATGCTGTTAAAGAAGCTAAAGGGAACATCGCAGATAAAAAACAGAGTAAGGACTTACAAAATAAATTGGACCAGCTGGTACAAGAGATTGATTTAAATTATACAGAAGAAGGATTGGGACTTTTTGTGTCTCCTAATGTAGCTGAATTTTTCCATTTACCTTTTCCGGTAAAAGACAAAGTGATAGTGGACGAAGATTTTGAGATTCGGGATCTCATATTTGCTGAAAATCGCCAATTAAAATATTGGACGCTTTCTTTAACTCATGATGTAGTTCGTCTGTACAAAGGAATTGG
>CAZIGO010000222.1:2056-4057 GCA_964538595.1 uncultured Chitinophagales bacterium
CTTGCTTGAAGTGAAGGATGACAACTTTCCCTTCCATAATACGGAAGAATACCAACATCAAAAATCTTCGAAACCTCCCATCACTTATGGAGATGATGAAGGTACTTTGGAAAAAAAACGTATAAAAAATTTTTTTCGACACAGCGTCAAAGCTTTTGACAAATTATATTATCAAGAGCCCTTGCCCATATTTTTAGTAGCCACCAGCGGCTTACAGGGCGCTTTTTATGAAGTTTCTCATCACCAAGAAGATATTGTGGCCCATATAAAAGGGAACTATGAAAAGGAGTCGTTGCAAAAATTAGAAGAAAAAGTTTGGCCGGAAGTAGAAAATTATGAAAAGAAAAGAGTCCACCAAGGCGTACAACAATTAGAGGATCGTATTAATACCGATTATGCCGTTACCGGTCTTGAAGATACATGGGAAGCGGCTGTTGCTGGGAAAGGACTTAAGTTATTAGTAGAGGAGGATTTCCAACAACCGGCTTATTTCGATCCTCAAACTGGCTTTATGGTAGAGAATCCTGACAACGAAGATGATTATCAAAAACGTCCTGATGCTATTGATGAAATTATTGAAGAGGTGATCAATAAAAATGGACAAGTGCTTTTTACGGAAAAAGATACATTAAAAGAACATGGTCGCATTGCGATGCTCTTGCGGTATGCTTAAGTTTTATTTTTTAGTCCTCCCTATAGCTGCTTACTTCAGCTAATTAAGACAGTTTAAAATTAAGTAAAGGAAAATGAGGTTATTATTTTGTAAAAACATTTTAAAATTTTTAAATTATAAAATGAAACAATGTAATTAATTTTACGTAAATTATAAATAAGTGTACCAAAAACACTCACCACATGATTTTAAAGACCGCCCACCCTGTTTCCTTTGTTCTTGCTATTGTGTTTATAGTTTTTTTAAACTATTCAACAGTTGTCGGGGATTGTCCCTGTACAAGTTTTAGCAATAAAACTACCCAGGACGGAGGATGGCTAAATAATAGTACCTGGAATACTAACCCAACTCCCAACTGTAAAGTTAACTCTTCTTTGTTGATTCAGCATGATGTTACCGCTAATTGTGATCCCATGGATGTACAGGGGAGTGCTTGTCTATCAGTAGATAGTGCTGATACATTAACGATTACTTCTGATGCTGGCCTTACTGGGAATGGAGATATATGTGTTTATGGTACTTTGGTCGTTGAGGGTAATTTAGATATTGGGGGAAGTGGGAGTTTATTGTTAGAAGGTAGTTTGGAAGTTGAAGATACGGTGACAGTATCGGGTAGTGGCAGTATTGGGGGAAATGGGACAGCTAATGTTGGAGGAGGTTGTTCAGAATTTCCTGATAGTATACCTTGTAATGATGCTTTGCCGGTTCGATTATCTCAGTTTGAGGCGAAACCTAAAGAAGAGAAAATAATATTAGATTGGACGACAGTAACGGAGCAAGATTGTGATTATTTTATTATCGAACGATCAGCCCACGATAATAATTTTAAAGAGATAGCTCGCGAACCGGGCAATGGTCAATCTCTTATTTCTCAACATTATAAGGTTATTGATGATGATCCCTTAAAGGGGCTCTCTTACTATCGACTCAAGCAAGTAGATATCGATCGATCTGTGCATATTTATAAAACGGTGAGTGTCTATCTTAACAGTACTTCACCGGCCGTTTACGTAACTCCTAACCCTTCTCCGGGAGATAATATTAATATTCGAGTTAATGGTTTAGCGCAAAAACAAGTGATGGTAGCAATATATAATAAATTAGGAGAGTTAGTGTATTCTAAAAGGACAATGGTCAACGATGGTCGACTTAACACTTATATAAACCCATCATCTCCTCTTCCAGCTGGCCTTTATTTTGTAACTGGCCGTAGTGATAAACAGCTATTTCAAGAAAAATTGATGATTTATTAAAAGGTCCGGCGAATATAGTTTTATGTTCAGGTAGGGAAAGTTCTTTTCTCTAATTTCTTATATTATGGTTTCAAA
>CAZIGO010000223.1:0-4054 GCA_964538595.1 uncultured Chitinophagales bacterium
GCCATATACTTTTAAGTTGTTAGCCGACTTTATCCATGAGGTCCACCAGACGATGTGAATAACCGGCTTCATTATCATACCAACCCACCACTTTTACCAAGTGATCTTGCGTACTGGTAGATAATCCGTCGAAAATACAAGAATGCGGGTTACCGATAATATCGGAGGAAACTAATGGTGCTTCACTGTATGCTAAAATATCCTTCATCTCATTTTGGGCGGCCTCCTTGAATGTTTTATTAATTGTGGCTGCATCCGGATTCTCCTCCAGTATACAGGTTAAATCCGTGATAGACCCGTCAATAGTGGGTACTCGCATGGCCATACCATCTAATTTGCCTTGAATGTGAGGCATTACTTTACCCACCGCTTTGGCAGCTCCTGTGGTAGTTGGGACAATATTATGAGCAGCTGCCCTGGCTCGGCGAAGATCTTTGTGAGGGCCATCTTGTAATTGCTGATTGGCCGTATAGGCATGGACAGTGGTCATGTAACCGGAACGCACCCCCCAATTATCATCTAATATCTTTACTAAAGGAGCTAAGGAGTTTGTCGTACAAGAGGCATTAGAAAGTATTTTATCTTCGTCTGAAATTTCTTCATCGTTTACGCCTAAAACGATCGTTTTGACTTCTTCTTTTCCTTTCGGAGGAGCGGAAATAATAACTTTATCGGCACCGGCCGCAATATGTTGTTGGGCTTCCGGTTTTTTACGAAATAAACCGGTCGATTCTAATACTACGTCAATATCTAAGTCATCCCACGGAAGTTGGCGGGGATCCTTTTCACTGAGATATTTTATAGACTGGTCCTTAATAATGAGCTTATCTTTTTTTGTGGATACATCCCCCTCAAAATTGCCATGTGCCGAGTCATACTTAAAAAGATGCGCCAGCGTATCGACATCAGTTAAATCATTAATGGCAACTAACTGAAGATCCGTATCGGGTTGAGCGAAAAGGGCTCGGCAAGTGATACGCCCAATACGTCCAAATCCGTTTATTGCTATTCGGGTAGCCATAGTGAATAAAATTTTATTTTTTAACGATCAAATTTCGTTGCCCAAATTTAGGTTTAGTCGAGAAAAAAAACAAGTTTGTATTCCCTTTATTTTTAAGACTGATATAGCTACTGACTGTCAAGGAAAAGGGCGGTAGTTTTTTTATGGGACTGTTTAATAAGTCATTTTTTTCCCTGAATTGAATGATAAAGAGAATAGATAAAATTGGGAGTGTAAGATTTTATGTTCAAGTGGTTGGTTTACAACTTTGAATTCTGTTACATTTAATGACGAACAGTTGAAACAATGATTTCTATCGATTGTTGTATGGTTAGATTCAAAATAAAAAATAACATGCGTTGCGCCTTTTTATTTGTTATGGTGTTAGGTATTTTACAGGGTTTTTCTTTGATACAGGCGCAAAACAGTGCGAACCCCTTTGCTCCTAATGAATATCAATATGTATTTATTGATGCTGGTAAGTACCATTCTGTGGCCTTGCGTTGTGATGGGTCGGTATCTACTTGGGGAAAAGATGATGATGGACAGTTAGGGAATGGCGCACCTAGGGCGAGTGATAGTACGGCGGTGCGAGTTAAGACGGCTTCAGGCGACACTTTGTTTGATGTGGTAGCGGTGGATGCGGGGGCCCGCCATAATTTGGCATTGACAGATACGGGGGCAGTTTATGCGTGGGGAAGTGATGGTGCGGACCAAATCCAAAATGGGAATACGGATGCATTGGTAGCTAAAAAAATCACGGAAATTGATTCAGCGATTGCTATAGAAGCGGGAGGACAGCATTCCTTAGCTTTACTTCCGGATAGTACGGTAGTGGGATGGGGGGATGATGGGTCAGGCCAGTTGGCTGGGTCAGGAATAGACCCGTTAGAAACGATGAATGCTGCCTCAGGCGGTAAAATGGATTCCAGTGCAGTAGCCATGGCAGCGGGAAAATGCCATACATTAATATTATTTGCCGATGGTACGATAAAATCAGCGGGTTGTAATAATGCTACTCAGCTTGGTGATGGTAGTGCCAGTTCCTCTAGCGATTTGGTTTATGTAAGAAATTTTGATGCGCCCAACTTGCCGGTAAAAAATGCAATTGGCATTGCCGCCGGTATTCATCATAGTGCAGCTGTAACAGATACGGGTTCGGTTTTGACTTGGGGAGCAAATACATCAGGAGGAAAGGGAGTAGATTGTAATGATCAACCGACCATTCTCAATAGAACGCCGGCTACAAATGTTTCTGAAACAGGGTACGCAGAAGAAGCGGAATATTTTGTTAACAATCCCGATTCCGCAGTTGCTATTGCCACCGGCATGCAGCACAGTATTGCTATGATAGGAGATAGTACATTAATAGGATGGGGAGAGCATAATGATGGAGAGTTAGGAAAAGGTTCCGTAGCGGGAGCTTGTGGTGATCCGGACAGTGTTCATATCGGGCCGGTAAGAGCTATATCATGCGGTATTTCGGAATCAGGAAGTGATGGGGCTCAACATTCAGTGGCTTTGGGAGATGAAGGTTGGTTATATGGATGGGGATTGAATGATGAAGGACAAGTCGGGAACGGAACGTTCGGAGGGAGCATCATGGAACCGGATACCGTGGAAGGTACTTCCATTAAGCGGTATGAAGCCTTTGCCGGCAATGATACGTCCGTTTGTGGAAGTGATACGGTCCGGCTCGGCCGGAGTATACCACCAGAAGACACGTCCAAGTACAATTATTTATGGACACCTACCACGGGGCTTAATGATCCTACCTTGCCGAATCCGAAAGCCAGTGTTTCTGCTTCCAACTCTATTACTATTGAATATGTGGTATATAAATTACCCGCTAATGGGGATGCCTTATCGGTTTGTTTGGATCCTGATACGGTCGTCGTCAGTTTTAATGCCGCCGCCCAAGCTGATTTTGCCTCTAATGAACCCGTTTGTGCCGGTGATACGGTGGATTTTAAAAATACAGGTTCTGCGGGCAATGTTATTACTTATGATTGGGACTTTGGCGCTGATGCTTCACCTTCGGTATCAACAAAAGAAGATCCCGACGGTGTCGTGTATGATGCTGCTGGCGAAAAAGCGGTGACGTTGGAAGTTACAGACACTTTGTGCAGTTCCAGTGATGCAATAAGTAAGGGGGTTACTGTTTATGAAGAGCCAAAGGCTGATTTTACGGCTTCTGTCGATACTACTTGTGAATCCGGTAACATTGATTTTAACAATATTGGTAGTACGGGGGATAAGTGGAATTACAAATGGAGCTTCGGCAACGATGCTGACCCGGAGAAATCGACTAAAGAAAACCCGACCGGCATCGAATATAATTCACCGGGTGACAAAATTGTTACGTTTACGGTATATAACAGCAATTGCAGTGATACGGAAGTCGATACGATTCACATTGAAGGCACTCCTACTGCTGACTTCACAAGCTCAGCCCCGGCTTGTCAATCCGATAGTGTTAAATTTACTTATACGGGAAGCAGTGGAGCCGGGATGTCTTTTGATTGGGATTTTGGTGCAGGAGCTTCGCCCGATACATCAGATCAAGCCGATCCGTCCCCCGTCGTTTATAGTTCAGCAGGGGAAAAACAGGTGCGGTTGATCGTAGAACGCGCCGGTTGTACTGATTCTATGCAAAAGTCTATCACAATTCGAAAACAACCCACGGTCAGTTTTACCAGCTCTGCTCCCACTTGTGCTCGTGACTCCGTGAGTTTTACTAATACGGGCAGCAGTGGTGACAAATGGAGTTATAGTTGGGATTTCGGGGCCGATGCTTCGCCTTCGACAGCTACTGCGGAACAACCCAGCGGTATCGTCTATTCTTCATCCGGACAAAAAGTAGTCACTTTAACGATCAGCAGTGCCCATTGCACCGCCAATGATACGGGTCATATTAACATTGCCCCCCGGCCGACGGCTGACTTTACGAGTACGGCGCCAGTCTGTAGTAGTGATTCAGTAAGCTTTACGTATCGGGGTACTGAAAGGGGTTCCAACAGTTATAAATGGTTTTTCGGTAAAGATGCCCAGCCG
>CAZIGO010000224.1:0-4019 GCA_964538595.1 uncultured Chitinophagales bacterium
AATCAAATATCCCGAAAAGAGATAGAAGAGGCAGCGCTTGTACCTGATATGGAAAATCCTCACCATTTTTCTCAACGACAATCTTTATTAGAAGTATTACCGACAGATACTGTCATTTGGGTAAAAGATGGGGCCTATATTAAAGAGCGCTTAGAGGAGTGTGCTACTACTGTCGAGGCTTTACACCGCCATTTTGAAGAAAAAGGGAACGCCGATTCCGAAAACCAAAATGAAGATGACTCCCCCTTCCCCCAACCTCCGGGGAAGCTGTTTATCGATCCCCCCGTCACTTTGCAACGTATTCGTGAGTTTCCCGTCATAGAATATGGCAAACATTTTCAATTTGAGCCCGTATCAACTATTGCTTTTCACATGTCCCCTCAACCCTCATTTCACAAAGACTTCAACTTATTCATCAAACATTTGCAAGATAATGAGGCCGACCATTTTGTAAATTACCTATTTGCCATTAGTGCCCGTCAAATTGAACGTTTTTATGAGATCCTCGAGGATAAAGGGTTCGAGGGTCAACTTTATCCTATTAAAATGCCCTTACATGAAGGGTTTATAGATAAAGACCTTCAGTTGGCCTGTTACACCGATCATCAAATATTCAATCGATATCACCGCTATAAGTTGCGACGAGGTTTTTCCAAGACCCAAGCTATGGCGGTCAAAGAATTAAAGCAGCTCAAACCGGGCGATTATGTCACCCATGTAGATCATGGCATCGGAAAATATATGGGATTACAGAAGATTGAAGTAAACGGCACCCTACAAGAAGCGGTACGTATTCATTACAAAAATGACGACTTATTATATGTTAATATTAACTCCCTCCATAAAATCTCCAAATTTGTCAGCAAGGATGGTCAACCCCCTACTCTCAACAAATTAGGTTCGGGAGCCTGGCAACGACTAAAGCAGCGAACTAAAAAGAAAGTAAAAGATATGGGGCGCGACCTTATTAAGCTTTACGCCGAACGACGCTCTACAAAAGGGTTTGCCTTTTCCCCCGACGATTATTTACAAGCTGAGCTAGAAGCTTCTTTCATGTATTTGGACACGCCGGATCAACAAAAAGCAACAGAAGCCGTCAAGAAAGATATGGAAGCTGAACATCCCATGGATCGACTTATATGTGGTGATGTAGGGTTCGGCAAAACAGAGGTGGCTTTAAGAGCTGCTTTTAAAGCAGTTACTGATAGTAAACAGGTAGCTATGCTTGTTCCTACTACTATCCTCGCCTTTCAACATTACAAAACCTTCAGTAAGCGATTGGAAGATTTCCCGTGTAATGTAGCTTATCTCAATCGATTCAAATCCCGCCAAGAGGAAAAAGAGATCCTGGAGGCTTTAAAGAAAGGGGAAGTTGACATTATTATCGGTACACACAAGCTGATCAACGACAAAGTAAAATACTATGATTTAGGCTTACTTATTATAGATGAAGAACAAAAGTTTGGGGTGGCCCATAAAGAAAAGTTACGCCAGGTCAAAGTTAATGTGGACACACTCACCCTCACAGCCACCCCTATTCCCCGTACTTTACAGTTTTCTTTAATGGGAGCCCGGGATCTGTCTGTCATTAATACGCCTCCCCCGAATCGGCAAGCCATCCATACTGAGCTCCACACTTATGATGATGAAGTCATTCAAAAAGCTATTGACCGGGAAGTTTCAAGGGGGGGACAAGTATTCCTCATCCATAACCGCATTAATGATATCGGCGACATGGAACGTAAAGTACGGGAGTTATGCCCAGACATTGCCTTAGAAGTTGCTCATGGCCAAATGAAAGGGAAAACGTTAGAAAATATAATGGTAAACTTTATCGAAGGAAAGTTTGATGTACTGCTTTCTACGGCTATCATTGAATCCGGTATCGATATTCCCAATGTCAACACAATCATTATCAATAATGCTCATCAATTCGGGTTAAGTGACTTACACCAACTTCGGGGAAGGGTAGGACGATCAAATCGTAAGGCTTATTGCTATTTATTAGCCCCCACTTATGTAGGGCTAACTCCCGAAGCCCGCCGACGTCTAAAAACCATCGAGGAATATGCGGATTTAGGCAGTGGTTTCAGCATTGCTATGCGGGACCTCGATATCCGGGGCGCCGGTAATTTATTAGGAGCGGAACAAAGCGGGTTTATAGCCGAAATGGGACTAGACACTTACCATAAAGTATTAGATGAAGCAATACAAGAGTTAAAAGAAACCGAGTTCAAAGACCTGTTTAAAGATCAGTTGAAGAAACAATCAGAATTTGTGACTGAGTGCGAGTTGGATACTGATCTGGAAGTTTATATTCCCGACGATTATATCACCAATATCGATGAACGGCTCAACATATATACACAAATAAGCAACGCCAAAACAGAAGACCGACTAGATCATTTGTATGAGGAGTTAAAAGATCGATTCGGTCCTGTCCCTGACACAGTCACTCAGTTATTTAGCGCTATTCGATTACGTTGGAAGGGAAAAATGCTGGGATTTGAACGAATTGTTTTAAAAAATAATCAACTCAAATGTTTCTTTACCTCTAATAAGGACTCCCCTTTTTACGAAACAGAAGTTTTTACCCAAGTAATGACCTACATCCAGAAACAACCCGAGCGCTGTAATGTAAAGGAGACCGAGCGGAACCTGATCATTACTTTCCAACGGGTAGAAAGTTTGGAAGAAGCCAAACACCAATTAGATGAGCTTTTAGAAGTTGCTCACCCGGACAAGAAAGAGCAATCATCTTCGGTCCAAGAATAAATCGCCTCTTTTATTTCATAATGACAAAATATTCACTCTTTCTCGTAACTAATACGGTAAATGCTACCGGCATGATCATCAGATATGAGTAAAGATCCATCCGGCAATGTGGCAAAGGCAACGGGCCTTCCCCAAGCATTACTTCCTTGCAACCAACCTGTAATAAAGGGTTCATAGCATACCGGCTGTCCATTTTGTAATTTAACGCGCATAATACGATAACCGATGGGGGTACTTCGGTTCCAGGAGCCATGTTCAGCGATGAGAATTTGGTGCTGAAGAGAATCGGGAAACATATCGCCGGTATAAAACAACATATCCAAAGCGGCTACGTGGGGTCCTAAGTTTAAGGCGGGTGCTTTAAATGATTGACAAGATTTTTGTTTGCCATATTCAGGATCAACGATACTGTCGCCATGACAATATGGATAACCGAAATGTAATCCTTTAGTCGGAGCATGATTCAATTCATCAGGAGGACGATTATCTCCCATCCAATCTCTGCCATTATCGGTGAACCATAAATCTTGGGTGACGGGATGCCAATCAAATCCGACGGTATTTCGAATACCATAATACCAATTTTGTTTTATTTTGATTTATTTATAATGAACTTGATAATACTAGTATTCAAAGGAAATCTAAAAAATTTTGTTTACTTTAATTTGTTTATTTTTTTTGTTTTATGTGTATATTTGTGTGTATAAAAAAGCAACAATTATGAGTAAAAAGCACCCGAAAGTAGGATTAAGATTAGAAACACGCCAACCCCGTAAAAATGGTAAATACCCTGTCAAACTTCGAGTATATTATAAAGGTAAAAGGAGGTATTATACAATTAGCCTTCCGACAAACTTACCAAAATTAGAGATGTTTAGAGGAGATACAATTACTCTATCTAAAAAAGAGTACGATAGGGTATATGGGAAAAAACCGGGAAAGTTTAGAAAACTACGTATAGTATTAGATAAGTTAGAACAAAGAGCAGTGGAAATAGCAGTCAACTTAAAGCCCTTTACTTTTAAAAGTTTTAAATTTGAATTTTTTGGAAATACAAATAGTAAATATCTTATACCTCTTTTAAAAGCAAAAGCGAATAAATTATTTAATGAAGGGAGAATTGGATATTCAGAAACTTTTAAAAGAGCTGCCAGATCAATTGCTAAATTTAAAAACGAAAAGATTGAATTAGATGAGATAACTCCTGAATGGTTACAAAAGTACGAAGATTGGTTCATTGATAA
>CAZIGO010000225.1:0-4017 GCA_964538595.1 uncultured Chitinophagales bacterium
CGGGTGGGTTATTGATACGGATAAAGTGGTGGATGAAATTAATACAGGAGCCACTTTCTTTAAAAATAAAGTGATTATGGGTTTAACCCCAAGTAGCTGGTGGGTCTTCTTTATTCGTGTCGTCTGTCCCTTTGTAATATTTTTGGTATTACTCCGGCAAGTTTTGGGTATGTTCGGCATTTCACTTTTCGGTTAACCCAATAAAAAGGGTGTGAAACAATTTATTAAAGATTTTTTAACTTATAGTAAAGGGGAGCAGCGAGGAATAATAGTTTTAGCTTTTATATTACTTCTTATCTTATTAATAAACTTTAGTTTGAAATATTGGCATACCCATCGTTCCTTACCGGTGGAAGCGTTTAAAGAGAAAGTACAAGAATTACAACGATCGGATACAAGCATAATAAAAGAAAAGGAGGTTGCTTTGTCTACTCCTCACCGATTATTTGCCTTTAACCCCAACAAGCTTTCTGATAAAAAGAAATGGCGACAGTTGGGGTTATCCGAAAAGGTAATTGCTACTATTGCAAATTACAAAGAAGCCGGGGGAGAGTTTGTTTATAAGCGGGATTTTAAGAAAGTTTATGGGTTGTCAGAAAAAAAATATCAGCAATTAAAGCCTTATTTAAAATTACCCACTTATTCTTCGTCCTCTTCTTCAACTTCTTCTTCCCCTCCCTCTCCTGTTGATACTACTCCTGCTTCCCCGCCGGATGTTTCAACGAGAAGTAAAGTACCATTGAACCGGGCCGATTCGGCCACACTTGAAGGTGTATTCGGCATTGGTCCCTACTTTGCCGGTGCCATCGTCAAATATCGGCGCTGGTTGGGCGGGTTTTATAGCAAAAAACAGTTATTAGAAGTATATGGTCTTGATACAGCCGACTATCGTCGTATTCGAACGCATATCGTGTTACAGGATACACTGCCGGACCAGTATAATATTAACCGTGCCAGCGTTGAAGATTTGGGTAAACATCCTTATATTAGTTGGCAATTAGCCCACATCATTAGAAATTATGTGGAACAGCATGGAGCTTTTGACTCCCTCCCTGCTATTAAAGAAGTAGAGATATTAACTGATAGCTTATATTATAAAATAAAACCTTATTTAACTGTCGCTTATGATAGCTCAAAAAGTTAGAGAAACAATACGGGAGGTGCCGGACTTCCCAAAGCAAGGGATCATGTTTAAGGATATTACACCGGTGTTGGAAGATCCGAAGTTGTGTAAAGAAATAACTGACGTATTGGTGGACGCTTTTGCGTCAACCCCAATAGATGCCATTTTAGGCATTGAAACCCGCGGCTTCTTCTTTGGTATGTTATTGGCACAATCTTTCAATCTTCCCTTTATACCTGTTCGTAAAGAAGGAAAACTACCCCATCATACAGTTAGCTGCTCCTTTGAATTAGAATATGGAGAAGATACCATTGAAATGCATAAAGATATCCTGGCCCCCGATGATAATGTGCTTATTCATGATGATTTATTGGCGACAGGTGGTACTGCCCGGGCAGCGGCTAAATTGGTACAGGAACAAGAAGCTAACGTATCAGGCTTTGCCTTTATCGTAGCCCTTGACTTTTTAAATGGGGAAGAGAAGATCAAAGAATATTCTGATAATATTTTTACATTAGTTAATTATCAATAAACCGGGTACGATGGATTTCCAACTGAATGAACAACAACAAATGATCAGGGACATGATTCAGGAATTTGGGGAACGACATGTAAAACCCCACCTGATGGAATGGGATGAACAACAGTATTTCCCTTATGAAATATATGAGCAAGTGGGAGAATTGGGACTGATGGGAGTATTGATACCTGAAAAATATGGGGGAGCCGGATTAGGGTACCACGAATACGTCACTATCGTTTCTGAAATTGCAAAAGTCGATGGTTCGCTCGGACTTTCTGTTGCTGCCCATAATTCGCTGTGTGCTGGTCATATATTACAACATGGTAATAAAAAACAAAAGGAAAAATATTTGCCTAAGCTGGCAACCGCTGAGTGGCTAGGAGCTTGGGGGTTGACTGAGCCCAATACAGGATCAGATGCTGGTGCGATGCGAACAACGGCCGAAAAAGATGGAGACAGTTGGGTGATTAACGGTACCAAAAATTTTATTACTAACGGACAGTCGGGGCAAGTAGCGGTGGTAGTGGCCAGAACGGGAGAGGTCGGTGACAAGCACGGAATCACTGCTTTTATTGTGGAGAAGGGGACTAAAGGTTTTTCGGTAGGCCATAAAGAAGATAAGTTAGGAATGCGGGCCTCTGAAACAACAGAACTTGTATTTGAAGATTGCCGGGTCCCCGATGAAAACAGAATAGGAGATAAAGGACAAGGCTTTGTTCAGGCGATGAAAGTACTGGATGGAGGGCGTATCTCTATTGCTGCTTTGTCACTCGGTATTGCTAAAGGAGCTTATGAGTCTGCTCGCTCATATGCTAAAGAACGCGAGCAATTTGGACGGCCGATCGGTAAATTTCAAGGAGTATCCTTTAAATTGGCTGACATGAAATCAAAAATAGAGGCGGCTGAATTACTTACTTTCCAAGCTGCTGATAAAAAGAATAAAGACCAAAAAACGACCAAGCTCTCCTCCATGGCGAAATATTATGCTTCTGAAATAGCAGTAGAGGTAGCTAACGAAGCTGTTCAAATTTTTGGGGGCTACGGATATGTGAAGGATTATCCCGTTGAAAAGTACTACCGTGATGCTAAGCTTTGTACGATCGGTGAAGGAACCTCAGAGATTCAAAAACTGGTTATTGCAAGAGAATTATTAGAAGAATAATTCCCCTCTCTTGTAACATATTTACATAGTTTTGCGTAGTAATATTGTGGATTTTACATAAAGAATGCTTATTTTTGCCCTCCCTGTTTAACTATTGTTAAATGAAAACGAATAAAGTTATTATGGGAAGAAAACCATTAGTGGAAGTAGAAGTTAGTCAAAATGAATCGCTGGAACGAGCCTTGAAAAAGTTTAAAAAGCGAGTAGATAAAGCCGGTATCGTTCATGAAGTAAGAGATCGCCAGTTTTATACTAAACCTTCTGAAAAACGACGCAAAGAAATAGTGAGGGCCAAGTACCGGGAGCAGATGAAAAATAAAAAGTAATTGTACTTTCTCGTTTTAGTCCATAGGTATGAGTTATGTGCAACGTTTTATAAAGTATCTAAAAGTTGAAAAACGGTATTCGGCTCATACCATCACTGCTTATCGTAAAGATCTTCAACAATACTTAGCCTATCTGGAACGCATGTATGGAGTTACTGATCCTACTCAGGCCCATCATCAGCAAATCCGTTCTTGGGTCATTGAGTTATTAGATAATGATATTAGCCCTCGTACGATCAATCGTAAATTATCCACGCTAAAGAGTTTTTATAAATTTCTGTTACGACAGGAAGCCATTACCCAAAACCCGATGCGTAAAGTTAAAGCCCCCCAAACGTCGGAGAAACTTCCTGTATTTGTGCAAAAGGAAAATATGCAACGGCTGTTAGGCCGTATTGATTGGGGACAAGGGTTTTCTGCCTTGCGCAATCGCCTTATTTTAGAGATTTTATATGCTACGGGGGTGCGAGTGAGTGAGCTCATTGGTATCAAGGAAAGCGATATTAATAATGCTCAACAACAGGTGAAAGTCAAAGGAAAGAGAAATAAAGAACGGTTGATCCCGCTCTCTGGTCACTTAATTCAAATGGTCGATCAGTATTTGGCTGAAAAGCGGTCGGCTTTTGATAATACCGACTCCCATTTGTTAGTAACTGACAAAGGAAAAAAGCTCTATCCTAAATTTGTGTATCGTACTGTACGGCAATATTTGGATTTGGTAACTACTGTAGAAAAGCGTAGTCCGCATGTATTACGACATACCTTTGCCACCCATCTTACGAATGAAGGTGCCGATCTGAATGCAGTAAAAGAATTTTTGGGTCACGCTAATTTAGCAGCCACACAAGTTTATACACATAATACAATTGAAAAACTCAAACGA
>CAZIGO010000226.1:0-3994 GCA_964538595.1 uncultured Chitinophagales bacterium
ACAGTCTTCTTCTTTGTCAGGATCAATATTTTTTTTATTAAATGGGTGGTGATTTTCAAAACAAAACTAAGTAAGTTATGCGGGTTTCTATTTATACGCTATGTTTGGTCCTTTCTTTTGGAGTCATGGTAGGGTGTGGTGACGCCACTGTGAGTTTTCAAGGAAATGGTGATGGGAGCTTTGAAGGTAGTGGCGGAGATAAAATAAAATCTCAAACATGGGAAAATTCCAGTTCAAAAGCTGAGTATGAATTTGAAATTAATGCTGAAAGCAAGAGTAGTGCCACCCTTATTTTAAAAGATGCAGACGGGAATGAGGTACTTAATAAAACATTGAATGGAGGTAATGATGGAACAAATACCTCCGGAGTTTCAAGTTCAGGAGCTGCAGGTGAATGGACAATTAAGCTTGAACTCAACAATTTTGATGGAACGGGCAGCTTTTCAGTTGATCCAAATTAGTTTGAATTGAAAATTCATAATTCGGCTATCCCCTTATAACAGTTTGTCGATTTTATGGAATTTATTCAATTCTTTTAGTCCCAAATACAATTCACATACTCCGATTGATGAATGATGGGGTCATTGGTCAATAAGTCTGTGTTCATTGAATAAGCTGTTCCACCGATCAATCGATCATGTAATTCAGGTATGTCAGTAATTTCGAAAGCCCCTATCACAATTTCTTTGGTCAAAGATTGTTCTTTAACTGTCTCATTAGATGAAATGTAGCTGTGGGCAGTTTGTAAGTCAGTTTCAATTTTGTCATTCTCAGACAAGTAGCCAATTTCGGCCAAGGCCATAGCAGGAATATACAATTCACCCTCCCCCTTTTCGGCTTGTCTAAAACAATTACTGACTTTTTCAGGAAACTTTCTGTTTTCAAGTCGTAAGATAAGAGCGACCGTATCAGTGACATACTGGTTATTCACTTGGATAGAGTTCTTTGTAGTCTTTTAATTCTTTTTCCAAATGTTCCAGTTCAGATTCGTCTAACTTCGATAATTCTGCTGTTAAATTATCTTTCTTTTTTTCAGGTTGTTTCCCTTCTTTTAAAAGACGGATGAAATCCAAAACTTCTTGAAGAGAGTCTTTGGAAAGTTCCTTTGTGTATTCGATGATTTCCTTTTGTATTTTTTCCGTAGTCATAGCTTTTATTTCTAATCTAATGTACGAATTTATTAATAAAAAGTTAGAGGCGGGCTATTGTATATAACGACCCAGGTATAAAGCAAGGCGGGTTTATGACCGCTTCCTTGTCAACCGAGCACAAAATTTATTCTTAACCTCATAACGTTCAAATTAATACCATTCAGCCCGCTTTGCTTTATGCCCAGTTATATGTATGTAGGGCGTAATAACAACCGATTTAGCTTTCTTTCGAAATATTTTATTTATTGATTGTAATCCCCAAGTCACTTAAGTTTTTTCTCAATCTTTTATCTCGTTTTCTCACGTTATTAATTTTTTCTTTCTCATGTAATGTGTTTTCAGATAGTCCTTTTCTTAATAAGATATAGGAGCTTATTAAAGAAATGATAAACAAACCGCAGGTGATGCTAAGTATAACAATTGAGGTGTAGATGGAACAAATATTATTTGGTAAGGTTTCTAAGGTGATTAAGAATAAAATTGAAATAATCATAGTAAGCAAAGAAAATGCAATTGTTGATATAGTCCACTTCTTTATATTCTGGTATTTGTCTAAAGTTTTAATAAATTTAGGATATACATGGCGTGATAATCCAGTAGGTACATCTTCCTTTTTAACTTTACCTTGCTTTATATGTTTGGCTTCAATATTGGTTAGTTGATTTAAAACATCTTGTACACCATAAATGTTTTTCCTAAAAACTGAATCTCTTAACCTCTTTTGAAGCCGTTCTGCTTTCCTTTTTTCAAGATCACGGATATAATCATTAAATCTTTCCAAAGCGGCTTTCCCATCACCAATTAAAATATCTGTTAATTTTCCAAATCTATATTGAACGAAAATTACCATGATAGCAGAAGTAGCTGCCAAAACTTGTGGGATTGTACTTAGGGAATACAGTAGTATATAGTTGTCCTCCATAACATTTAATAATTTCTATTCTCGGATTTTTTGCGTCCTATTACATATAATGGCTCTAGTATAAAATTAGTGCGGCTTTAAGAACGAGCAATGTTCCACCGTAAGTAACCCAAAAAGTACAAAAAATAATAAGAATGTGCTATATCACCCCTAATAGGGAGCATTAATTTTATCCAAAGTTATAGACAGTATTTCATTTTTCAGTAGGTAGCCCCAATAAGTATAGCTTATTAACTCTATTTGATATTTTGCCTTTCTCCCACTTATAATCTTCACTTTCTAATTCTTGAAGGAGAATATCTAAATCTTCTAATGTATAAGTTCTTGCATTAGATACAGCACCGTCCCAAGCAAAAAAAAGAGGAATTATGGGTATTATATAAGTAAAAATGATTTGCTGCCATGTTAAAGGTTTAACAAATGGGGTAATAACCAATGTCATTATAAAGACTACTGGGATGGTGGTCCAAAAAAGAGCAGTTGGATAAGCATTGTCACTAATTTCATAAATACAGATAGGAGATTTATTTTCTACAGCATCTTCGAGGATTTCCTGAGCTGTATCTGGCCTCATATGGTGAAAGCTTCCAACCATCGTTCGAACACCTTTTAATTCAGGATTTACACTAGATGCGTTTACAGAGGACTTTAAATATGATATATTCTGCATTGTTGAGTTATTAATCTCCGAAACTTTATTAAAATCAGGATATAAATCAGTGAGCATTAACTTAATATTATTTACTCCTGCTTTTTCTAGGTTGTTAAAAACTTCTATCATGGGTCCTCCACTACCCGAACATAGGTCGACAATCGTATTATTGTTGGTATATTTAAGAGCTCTCTTTATTATTGGGGTTAAATCATCAGCAGATTTCAGTAACTTATGCATTACAACAATTAACCGAGTCATACAAACTCTTATCCATTGAGGAAACCCCTTCACGTCTGCAAATTCAAATAAGTGTATTCTCTTCATTTCTGATTTTTATTGGCTATAACGGCTCAAGTATAAAGTTAGTGCGTATTAAATGACGAATAACCGTCTCTTGTTACTCCTTAAATTAAAAAAATTTATTAATAATATAATATCACCCCTCTCAGGAAGCATTAACTTTATGGTAAGTTAGGTATAGTAGCCCTTTTAAAAGTGATAATTAAATCCTAATCCGTATGTTATATCTCCACTATTCTGATATTCCTCATAGTCATTGGTTCTTGAGGGAGCTTGAATAATAGTGAAAGTACTTACCTGATAACCACCATAAATTTCAACCCCGAATCCATCCAATATTCCGGTGTTGACATACTCTATACCGATAATTCCTGTTCCACTGTGTGAAGTGCTTATTATGTCGGCATCGTTCTGTTGAGCGTAGCCAAACTGGTAATTGATTTCAGCAAAGGGGGCAAAGTTGTTTTTTAGAAAATAGTATCTCAAAAAGGGACCCGCTGAAATCGCCTTACGTGATGAGCCTGTCATGTGATATGTAATCTCTCCTCCTATAGCCCTTTGGTTGAATAAAAAATAACCATATTTTGCTCCAAGGGTGAAAACCGGTTTATTAGCCCCCAATCCTATAGATATTACCGGGCTAATTATGTTTTTCCCTTTATTGAAATATCGAAATTCATCCTGTTTTAGAGTAGTATCAACCTCTTGGTTCTTAGTCTGGGAATACCCAATATGCACTAAGAAAATAAAAAGAGCTAATATTGTTAATCGATCTTTCATTAGAATGGGCTATTATACCTAACGACTTTAGCATAATAAGCAAGTGCGGCTAACCGGCACTTTCTGTTCCATCGTGTAAGTAACTTACCAATTTTTAAAGTCCTTTCCAACCGACTACTCATGAGTATTGCTTATATGCTAAGTTAGGCGTAGTAAATTTTCCATCAACAACCCTTTACATTCCAC
>CAZIGO010000227.1:0-3972 GCA_964538595.1 uncultured Chitinophagales bacterium
CTGAGCTGCCAAGTTAGGTTTGATGCGACCATCAGAAGTCGGTCCCCTTGAGCTAAATGACACATAACGGCGATGTGAATCAACGGCTCCAATAGCAAACACACTATCTCCATCGGCCGGTGCGATAATATGTTCCCAGTCATTATTTCCTTCATTGCCCGCACTATTCACTACTAATATCCCTTTACTGGCAGCTTTATCAGCTCCCCGCGTCACTAACGAATGATCGCCATCCATTTCTTGATAGGTTAGATCTGAGGAATCTCCCTCAAAATCAAAATAACCGAGTGAGGAATTGATTATATCGACCCCTACCCTATCCGCATATTCCGCAGCCGCCACCCAATCATCTCCTTCTACAACAACTTCTCTACTCACATCTTCGGTGCGGAGCAGCCAAAAATTGGCTGCCGGAGCTGTACCAATCATTACTCCTGGCCAATCACTGGCTATCGTGGAAAGCACATGGGTCCCATGAGAGCTACTCTCATAAACTGTAGTATCCTCATCAACAAAATCATAAGTACCCTTTAACCGGTTTTGTTGATATAAACTATCAAAAGCCCGAAGGGTATCGACATTCCGAAATCCTGCATCCAACACTGCTATATCAATGCCCTTGCCTTCATATCCCTTGTTGTGCAAAGCGGATATGTTTAACATTTCATTTTGATTCTGAGCATACCCATCATTGACGCTCCCTTTCTTGGGGAGAGCCTTTGCTTTTACAGATGCTATCGGGGTTGGGGAAGGAGCAGAATCAAACTTCCAACTACGTACGGGTTGTACTTTCTTTACAAAAGGTAACTGTAGCAAACGTTTTCTTTGGTAAGCATCACGAATCGTAACAGAAACTCCATTAAACCACCGCGTCGTGTGATGAAGGGCAGGGACTATTTCGTTCACACGATCTACATATCGAGGTACTACCGGCCAATCGTCAGTTTTAAAGGGAATATCTAATTTTTTTCTCCGATCCAACGCTTCCGGAGTATAAAAGGCAGATAGACTCACCGTCGTCGATTTAGCATAATTTTTATCAGTAAAAAATATCCAATAGGTGCCGGGAAAATTAGGAGGAGATCGACTGATAACTATGGTCATCACCAGTGATACTATTATTCCGGTCAGTATTATTCTAAAGCATACCTTCATGAGGAATAATCAATCAACCTTAGAATTTTAATATTAGCACAAGAAGGATTCTGCCAATTGGCTGTAGCATTATCATCTTGCTTATGATAACGTTTTTGATAGATCATACCTACATCGCGAGCATACTTTTCTACAAAATACACGGTATCCACTAAATTTCCACTCACCTTTTGCTCTACTTTAAGCGTAGAATCAAATCGACTATTATTTAAGGTATCTGCTTGATCCACGTAATGATAGGTATAGTCCCATCCTTCCATATCGGGATAACAAGGATAAATAAGGGCATTATCTTCAATTACCGAATTATCCAATAGACTATTGCCCTGCCATTCTTTTCCCTTCACTGGAGGAAAAGCCAACTTTACAAATCGTAAATTATTCTCTTGCACTTCTAATCGCCGATCTGCCCGTGTTGCAAAATAAACGAGTTCCTCCTGCCACGAATGACTTTTCTTTTTTTTCTTGTACCGTAAAATGCGATAAGCTGTACGTCCTTCCAGGTCTTCAAACTGTTCTACCACCTTATCTTTAACAAAGTAATGGGAGGTATCATATTTATTTGCTTTTTTATCAATAACAATAGAATCCACCTCATACGTTACTGAATGGCCGATTGCTGTAGGGAAATAATCATATTTAAACTGGACCTCTTTATCATTCTTTTCACACCCCATGCCAAAAAGCACTCCCCCTATTATCAAGCCCCAACCCATTACCTTATACGATAGTTTCATAATTAACCTGTACTGTTTTCCAACAATGCTTCTTTAGATTCTGCTTCATTAAAACTTGACTCTATGCGACCTCCGCCCAACACATCTTCTCCTTCATAGAAAACCGCCGATTGCCCCGGTGCAATTCCCTGGGCATATTCATCGAATTCGACTTTCAACGTATCTTCTTTCAAGTATAACTGAGCGGAAGTTCCTGTATCATTATATCGCACTTTGGTATGAGCGGGTCTTCCATTATCTAATGTAGCATACTTCTGCAGTGTTATATTATTCACCCACATCCCTGAACAGTTGAGTTCATCACGAGTACCGATAACGATAGTATTCGTTTCGGGTATTATATGGGTCACATACATACGTTCGCCTAATGCCACTCCCAATCCTTTCCGTTGGCCAATCGTATAAAAAGGATACCCCTCATGTTCACCGACTACTTTCCCATCAGTAGTAACAAACTTTCCTCCTTTCAATTTTTCAAGGTCAGGATGCTTTTGTTTTAAATAAGTCCGATAATCTTTATGAGGGACAAAGCAGAGGTCCACACTTTCAGCCTTATTAGCTATATTTTCAAACCCCCATTCTTTAGCTAATTGTCGGGTTTCGGATTTATTGTAGTCGCCTAAGGGGAAAAAGGTACGAGCCAAGTGTTCCTGTTCTACCCCCCATAAATAATAAGATTGATCCTTCCTATCGTCTTCGGCCTGCCGGACAAAATATCGTCCGTCTTTTTTTGCTATACGGGCATAATGACCAGTAGCAATATATTCGCAACCTAACTGATCAGCTTTTCGGATCAACGAGCCCCATTTAACATGTTTATTACATAACACACAAGGGTTAGGTGTACGACCAGCCAAATATTCTTCGACAAAATTATCAACTACAATTTCCTGGAATGTATCCTGTAGATCTAACACATAGTGGGGAAAGTCATTTTGGACCGCCACATCACGAGCATCATTGATAGCATCTAAACTGCAACATGTGCTGTTTTCACGTCCAGCGAAATCGATAGCTGCATCACCAATTTTCATAGTTACTCCTACTACGTCATATCCTTTTTCATGCATCATCATTGCTACCATAGAGCTATCTACTCCTCCGCTCATAGCTACTAGTACTTTTCCGTTTTTACTCATAACCCACTTATTTTACACTTCAAATTTAGGGATTCCCCGACACTTTTTCATAATACAACCTCATCATGGTCTTAAAAGTTCAAGATTTCCTCAAAGAACCGATCTATTTATAGCACACTTTGCTACAGCCTATGAGGTGATCGAAATTTACGATCATTTAGAATTTTGTAAGATGATATTTATCAAAAAGTGGGCGACTGAGGATTTTCAGGGAAACTGGTGAGCTTAATTTAAAAACGCGGGCAGTTGGTTTTTATTTTTTACCAAATACCAAATTCCAGCTCCCCCAGCCATAATAAGAAGAGGAGCTATTATTTCAGCCTGTGTAGGAGTAAAACCTAATAATTCATACTCCGCATTAACGCGAATCTTTTCAATAAGGAAACGTTCAATTCCATTAAAAATAAGATAAATACAAAATAGAACGCCCGGGACCGTGATTCGTTTTCGCACGCCCCAAAGCACACCAAAGATGATGAAACTCATAACGGTTTCATAAAAAGGAGTAGGGAAAACGGGGTTTTCCAAGTGCGTACAAAAGCGTCCTTCACACCCTTCAATCGGTACACCGGCTCCTATAACATTATGCGGATAATCGAATGCCCACATCCATTCTGGTAAAAAAGACAGCCAATCTGGAGGGGGCAGGGTATTGACGATTCCCCAATCCCCATCCCCCGCCAATTGGCATCCAATACGTCCGATACCATAAGCTAAAATGAGAGCAGGGGCCAGCGAATCAGCCAAGTGGGCTACACTAATATTGTGTTTTCGAGCATAATAAATCACTGCTACCGTACCAAAAATAAGTCCCCCATAGAACGTTAACCCGCTAAAAGCAAACAGATTATAAAGAGGGGCCTTCATAAAGGTTTCATAATACTCCAGATTATGAAAGAGCTTAGCTCCAATGATACCGGTAAAAGCAGCTAATAGTGCGA
>CAZIGO010000228.1:0-3967 GCA_964538595.1 uncultured Chitinophagales bacterium
AGTGAACCATTACGATGCTTAGCAATAATGAGTTCGGCTATCCCTTCTAAGGAGTTGCCTTCTTCGTCTTCTGTAAAACCGTAATACTCCGGACGATAAAGAAATGTAACAAGGTCGGCATCCTGTTCGATGGCACCGGACTCACGCAGGTCCGAAAGTTGGGGGCGCTTGCTGCCGCCTCGGTTTTCGGGCGAACGACTGAGTTGGGACAGGGCAATAACCGGAATACTTAACTCTTTGGCAATGTTTTTGAGAGATCGGGAGATATTGCTGATCTCTTGCTCACGATTGCCATTGTTGTTGTTACCGGTTCCACTCATAAGTTGCAAGTAGTCGAGCACGATCATATCGATATCGTGTTTAGATTTAAGACGTCGACATTTTGCTCGCAACTCAAAAATATTTATGGCCGGCGTGTCATCGATAAAAATATTGGCCTCGGAGAGAGGACCGATCATCGCGTTGAGTTGTTCCCACTCGTGTGGCTCCAGGTCACCATTTTTAATTTTGTTCATGGAAAGTTCTGACTCGGAGGACATAAGGCGATTTACCAATTGTAACCCCGACATCTCTAAAGAAAAGATCGCTATATTTTTGCCAAAGTCGACAGCTGCATTACGGGTGACCGTAAGGGTAAAAGCGGTTTTCCCCATGGAAGGTCGACCGGCCACTATAATTAGGTCGGAATCCTGCCATCCGGAAGTAACGCGGTCTAATTCAGTAAAACCTGCCGGTACTCCCGTCAAGTCCTCTTCCTGGTCTTTGATCTCTTCTATCTCTCGGATAGCTTTACTGACCAGGGAGTGCATATCTTCTGAGCTACGTCGTAAATTAGTGTCCGTGATTGAAAATAACTTACTTTCGGCTTTATCCAGCAACTCAAATACGTCCGTCGTATCTTCATAGGCATCTTTAATAATTTCATTGGAAATGTGAATTAGTTCCCGCTGAATGTGCTTTTCCGTTATAATATGAGCATGATGCTCGACGTGAGCCGAAGAAGCTACTTTGTTAGTAAGTTCGGTAATATAGTAGGAGCCCCCTACTATTTCAAGTTCCGCATTTTTGCGCAGATTTTCGGTAACCGTGAGAATGTCAACCGGTTTGCCTTGTTCAAAAAGGCGCTGTATAGAGGCGTAAATACGTTGATGGGAATCTTTGTAAAAACTTTCGGGTTGTAATATGTCAATAACTTCTGTCACAGCTTCCTTCTCCATCATCAGGGCGCCTAATACAGCTTCTTCTAAATCTACTGCCTGGGGAGGGACCTTACCCATTTCCAATTCAGAAGGTTGAGAAGATTGACGGGAACGCGACCGTTGATGGGTGAGGTTTTTCCTTTTGGCCATGAAAGTAAAGTTTCAAGAATTGGGATGATGAAAAATCAAAAATGTGCAATACAAAATTATCTTGCCCCCTTTGCTCTTTCTAATTAAACTACTAATAATTTTCTACAATTTTTATGTTGATTACACATCGGGCCGTCTCATATCCCGAAGGGGGTGTGGATAACTTTGTGTATTATGTGTAAAATGTACCAAATCATGTGCATAAATATGAGGAAGTTGGCGCTAATCCTTTGTATTTCGTTTCGATTTCCCCAATTAATTCATGTTAAAAATATGCTTAATGTTAACAATTTTTATAATCCTTTTTAACCGGGAGAAGTTAAATGGGTGGGTGATATATCGTCGGGCTGACAGTATATACAGCCTGTTCAGTATATACTATATAGGTAAAGGGGACTATATGAAATGCTGAAAAAGAAAGATATAGGAGAAGGTACGCCCTTTTGATCCTTAAGAAATAAGGGAATCAGGTTTTCCACAAAATATTAGGATCGAAAGGCTTGTATACCGGTTACATGCTGACCTGTAATAAGCAAATGGATATCATGGGTGCCCTCGTAGGTGATAACCGTTTCCAGGTTCATCATATGGCGCATAATCGGGTATTCACCGGTGATTCCCATACCTCCATGGATTTGGCGAGCTTCCCGGGCTATGTTTAAGGCAATCTCTACATTGTTCCGTTTCGCCATGGATATTTGAGCGGGGTGGGCTTCTCCCTCATTTCGTAATGTTCCCAGTCGCCAAGCCATTAATTGAGCCTTGCTGATCTCTGTGATCATCTCGGCTAACTTTTTCTGGGTGAGTTGAAAACCGGCAATCGGTTGCCCGAACTGTTCCCGTTCTTTGGAATAGCGAAGGGCCGAATCATAACATTCCATGGCCGCCCCGATCGCTCCCCAAGCTATTCCGTACCGGGCGGAACTTAAGCAACTCAATGGCCCCTTTAACCCTTTTACTTCAGGGAAAATGTTTTCTTTAGGGACCTTCACATCATCGAAGACCAATTCACCGGTAGAAGAGGCTCGTAATGACCACTTATTCTTGGTTTTCGGGGTAGTAAATCCTTCCATGGCTCGCTCTACTATTACTCCCCGGATATCATCATTTTCATCCTTTGCCCAAACGACAGCAATATCACTGATGGGAGCATTGGTGATCCACATTTTTGCCCCGTTTAAAAGATAGTGATCTCCTTTGTCTTCAATGCGCGTTTTCATGCCGCCGGGGTTAGATCCATGGTCGGGTTCGGTTAAACCGAAACACCCGATAAGATCGGCTTTGCCCAACGCGGGTAAGTATTTTTTCTTTTGCTCCTCTGTACCAAACCGGTAAATAGGGTACATGACCAGTGAACCTTGAACGGATGCGGCAGACCGAATGCCGGAATCGCCGCGTTCCAACTCTTGCATCATTAACCCGTATGTAATTTCATCGGTGCCCTGCCCCCCGTATTTTTGGGGTATCGTAGGACCTAATACTCCCATCTCAGCCAATCCCTCGTATAAGTGTTCCGGGAATTTCGACTTTTGAGCATATTCCTCAATAATAGGTGTGACTTCTTTTTTTACCCATTTTCGAACGGCATCGCGGGCCATTACCTGTTCTTCCGTCAAAAGTTCTTCTACTTGAAAATAATCGTGTCCCTGGAAATTATCTTGTGCCATAACGTATGAAAATTTATTTATAAGTGCTGTTAACAAAGATAGCTTTTTTCTTTTTAAGTAATAAACCAAAAACGCTTATCTTCGATAGAAACATTGGTGGTTTATGCGTACGATTACTTTAGAAGGCATGTATTTTTATGCCTACCATGGTTATTATGAAGAAGAGCGCCAGATCGGTAATCACTATTATGTCGATGTAATGATCGATACACCTTCGGTGCCCGCTGACAAAGAAATTAATCTCCAGAATACGGTTGATTACAGTACTGTATATGATTTGGTGCGTGACCAGATGCAAGTATCCTGCCATCTGTTGGAACAGGTCGCTCAACGTATAATTAATAGTTTTGAACAAGAGTTTGAGGCAGCCATTGAACAGGAGGCTATTACCGGTTTAAAAGTTAAAGTGATTAAATGCCACCCGCCGGTTGAGGGATACGTAGAAAAAGCTACCGTCACCTTGGAAAAATGTTTCGAAGATTAGTTGTGCACTGTATCACTCATTGGTTCTATGGGACAAAAACAATGTCGGCGTTGCGGTAATATATTTACTTGTAAAACTACTTCATGCTGGTGTCAACAATATACGTTGACCCGGTCAGTGACCCGATGGATGCATAACCGTTATGGAGATTGTTTATGTCCCCGGTGTTTGAGTGAATTTGCTAAGAAAAAGCCGGGGGGAGAATTAAGGTGAGTGAAGAAAAATATTTACCTTTGTTCTTCCTAAAGAGAAGGCCGCGTGGCCGAGTGGCTAGGCAGGGGACTGCAAATCCCCCTACAGCGGTTCGAATCCGCTCGCGGCCTCTTCCCTTCTTTGAATGTTCTCCTTGGGCTGAAAAGTTCCCCCTCTTTTTTTTAGGGATTGATTAAAAGTAACGTTTATTCGTATCTATGCAATAGAATTTTTAGCTTTACGGCTATCTAATATATGTGGCGATTTATTATAAC
>CAZIGO010000229.1:0-3936 GCA_964538595.1 uncultured Chitinophagales bacterium
GGTTTCTGCTAAAACTTATAAAGGTACCGAAGTTTTTATCCCTATAGCTAATGAGTATGAATTACAAAAAAATGAGTTTGTCTCCTTTATTGATAGTACTGATATCTCTGCTACACAGGATGAAGAAGAACATACCCAAACAATAGATAATAAGGGGGTGAAGTTAAATTGTGACCTCGAGGTTACTCCTGACGCTATAGCACAAATTATGATCGGAGGTCGTCAGGGAGATATAATCAGAAGCCGGGGAAAAGCTAATTTACAGTTAGAAGTTACGCCGGAAGGACAGTTTACGATGGTGGGCAAATATACCATTAAGGAAGGAAGTTATGCTTTTAATTATGAACAGTTGATTAAAAAACACTTTGAACTCGATCCCAATAGTACCATTATTTGGAAAGGAGACCCTTATCAAGCACAAACCAATATTAAAGCCACTTATAAAGCGCGTACTTCCACGCGTAATTTATTACTTCATTCCAGCTTAACTCGTCAGGATACTGTGGGAAGCCAGGGCCGGCGGGTCCCTGTATATTGTAAATTGTTAATGTCCGGCCCTTTGGCATCTCCTGACATAAATTTTGATATTAATATACCGGGGGAATATGCCAATTCTAATATGCAACAAGCTTTGAATATAATAAAGCGCGATGAGCAGGAACTCAATCGACAAATGGCAAGTTTATTAATGCTTAACAGCTTTCTCCCTCCTCGTCAGCAATCTGTTAAATTTCGACAACAAGGGAGTAGTGCAGCTAACAGGAGTGTGAGTGAATTGGTTTCCGGAGAGTTGAGCAATATGGCATCTAAGGCGTTGGAGGGGTTGGATGTAGGGGTGCATTACCAAACTTATGAAGATCAGCGGGTTTCCCCTTCAAAGTCGGGAGAAGAGGAGCGTGCAAAACAACGGGAAGTTCAATTAGAACTTTCCAAGCGTTTTTTCGATGACCGAGTAAAAGTGGATGTAGGAGGCAATTTTTACTTTGGTGGGAATGATCAGTTGCCGGGGCAGGAAGAACAAAGCTCGGTGGCAAGTGATTTTAATATTGAATATAAAATAACAAAGGATGGCAATTTACGAGGGCGTGTGTTTCGACGTAATGATACCCGACTCTTTAAAAATACTCAAAAAACAGGGTTGGGTATTTCCTATCATCAGGAGTTTAATTCGCTTAAAGAATTGTGGAACAATATTTCAGGACAAGATAACAAGTCATCAGAGAATACGTCCAAAAAGGATACTATACCTCCCCGACCGGCGCAACCCGATTCTAATGATAGAACATCTCCGCCTTCAGACAATAAGGAAGAGTAAATATGGGGAAGTGTTAATTGGATCTGTCAAATAGGACAGTCATAGCTAATATAATTTCCCACCGAGGGGTACATTTGCATCAGGAGTGATCAACTGACATTTGCCGGAAGCATTGGGAACACCTAATAACAAAAATTCTGAAGTTATAGGTCCAATCTGTTTAGGCGGTACGTTGACCAATCCGAATACCAGTTTTTGGTAGAGATCTGATTTGTTATAGTGGGTAACCTGGGCAGATGTTTTTTTGATTCCTAGGTCATCGCCGAAATCCACATGGATAATATAGGCCGGTTTATGAGCTTCCGGGAAATCCTTTACATCAGTAATTTTCCCTACTCGTATATCTAATTTATCAAAGTCATCAAAGGTTACAGTAGACATGGCAGAGGAAGGTTAAAATAGCAGAAAACATATTTTTTAACCAAAGTAGTCTTTTACTTTTTCAAAAAATCCTTTCTGCTTCTCTTTGGGTTGAAAGTGGGGGTTGTCCTTCATTTTTTCCACCATCGTTTTTTCTTCTTTATTCAGTTCTTCCGGTATCCAAACATTGACGTGTACCAGTTGGTCTCCTTGTCCTCGACGATTTAAATAGGGGATCCCTTTATTTTTGAGACGGAACAGTTTACCCGGTTGTGTACCGGCGGGTATATTGATACGAGCCTTGCCATTAACTGTGGGCACTTCTGTTTTAGTACCTAATACGGCTTCGGGGAAGGAAATTGTTAGATCATACATCAGATTGTTGCCTTCCCGTTTTAAATGTTTGTGTTCTTTTTCTTCGATATATATTAACAGGTCACCGGAAGGAGCTCCTCGTTCTCCAGCATTACCTTTGCCGGTCATAGAAAGTTGTGTGCCTTCCGTCGCTCCCGCCGGAATGTCGAGGGTGATGGTTTCTTCTCCATAAACCCGGCCTTCTCCTCGACAAGTAGGGCACTTGGCTGCAATAGTTTTACCAGAACCATTACAGTCAGGGCAAGTACTGGTGGTTTGCATTTGTCCTAAAATAGTGTTGGTTACTTTCGTCACACGACCTTGTCCGCGACAAGTTTGACAAGTTTCGATAGAGCTTTTATCTTTAGCTCCCGTAGCATCGCATTCCGGGCATTTCTTGTATTTTTTAACTTTAATTTTCTTTTCGACACCTTCGGCGATTTCTTTCAGGTTCAGTTTGATCTTAATCCGCAAGTTGGTACCCGGTCGCCCCCCTCGACGGCGACGACGTTGCCGGGAACGACCACGCCCTCGTCCTCCGAAAAAACTTTCAAAGGGACCGCCTTCGAATATATCACCAAATTGTGAAAAAATATCTTCCATATCCATTCCCCCGCCGGCCGGTCCACCGGCACCTGCTCCTACACCTTGGTGACCAAATTGGTCATACTTGCGGCGCTTTTGGGGATCGCTTAATACTTGGTATGCCTCAGAGGCTTCCTTAAACTTTTCCTCAGCTTCCTCGTCATCGGGGTTCTTGTCAGGATGGTATTTGATCGCTATTTTACGATATGCTTTTTTAATCTCTTCTTGGGAAGCATTACGGGATACTCCCAGTACTTCGTAAAAATCTCTCTTTTCTGCCATAATTTTGTAGGATTGCTATTATTCTCCAACCACTACTTTAGCGTGGCGAATAATATTATCGTTTAACAGATAACCTTTTTGAACTTCATCAATTACAGTTCCTTTCTTTTCTTCTTCTTCCACTTCTAAATTACTGACGGCCTCATGATAATCGGGGTCAAACTTTTTCCCGATACTGTCCATCTCTTCTAATCCTTTTTCCTCTAATGTTTCTTTTAGTTTCTTAAATACAAGATTAACCCCTTCTTGTACTGACTCAATATCTTCAGCTTCTTCCATAGATTCTTGGGCTCGCTTCATATCATCCAATACCGGTAAGAGAGCGCGCATCAAATCTTTATTTGCCAATTCAGCAAATTCGGTCCGTTCTTGTTTCGCTCGTTTCTTGTAATTCTCAAATTCAGCCAGTAGTCGCAAAAATTTATCATTAGCTTCCTCCGCTTGTTCTTCTAATTCCTGAATTTGTTTTTTTAGTGAAGCTATATCTTCTTTACCCTCCTCGGTTTGTTGGTCTTGATCCTCTTTTGCTTGTTCTTCTGATTTGTCCTCTGAATCGGAAGATTGTTGCTCTTTGGTAGAAACATCTCCTTCTTGCTGTTGGGTGTTGTCACTATTTTGCTTTTCTGATTCTTTGCTTTTTTGCTTAGCCATAGTGTATGAGGTTATGTATTTTTTTATTTGCTTTAAAAGTGTTATCGTCTTGAAATTGAGGCTTTAATATTGTAATGAAATATTCTACAAAATTCTTGCCAAATTGTAGGGAAGGGGAGTAGCGTCAACTTTTGCCGACAAAGTGTCACATTTTATGGCAGTATGGAGAAAGGCATTGTCGAGATGTCAGGCTTTGTTATTGTTCTTCTACTCGCTTTTCCAATTCCCACCTTACATCATCTAAATGCCAATTTCGAGCAATAATTACTCCTTTTTCATTCACTAAGAAAGTAAAAGGTATTCTTCGTACTCCATATTTTGAGGCGGGCTGCGATCTCCATCCCTTCAGGTCACTGTCATGGTATTTCCAATTAAGATCAAATTTGCGA
>CAZIGO010000230.1:0-3905 GCA_964538595.1 uncultured Chitinophagales bacterium
GCCCATCCATTTTCCATCATTCCTGTCGCATGAGTAGCCATCAGACGGTGACGATAACTCCGGTTGGTAATACTATAAGAGACACGGCTTCCTCTTTCAATTTCAGAGGCTCTAACCGATATATTGGTGTAGCCACTAATCGTCCCAAAGCCATAGGGATTGGAAGAAACACGGGGACGTGACTCCGCATCACGCGTTATGTCATTCAACCCTCCCCAATACGACCATACCGGTTGCCCGAGCTCCACATCATTCAAATTAACACCATTAAACATGACCATTGAATGAGTCGCCGAATATCCTCGGCGTCGAAAACGAGCCGGGAAGAAGGAATAACGAGTAAGAGAAGAAAAAAGGTCCCCCCGCGAATATAAAAGACCCGAGGTTTGTTCTTGCTCAAGTTCCTGATCTAATACCTGATCCGATAATTCTATAGTAGGCACCTCCGTTTTATCTGTAGCCGTATCCTGTGCCTTAACCGATATATTACATGCCAACAGGGCAACTCCTCCTATCAAAATTTTTATGACTAGTGTTTTATTCACAGTAAAATAAATATACCAAAAAATTGACCATCTCAAACAATTTTTCTGTTAACAAATACTAAAATCGTTTATAAATATATCGCCCCTAATCTACAGACCTAGTTCTTATTTTCTGTTATTTTTGTAAATTCGGTGTATGTTTCGCTACCTCTTACTATACAGTATTCTTTTATTTTTTACAATTCCATCCATATTTGCTCAAGATGGAGAGGGGCGTTCTTCTTATGAGGTCGTGTGTGTAGGATTTTATAATTTAGAAAATTTATTCGATACGATAGACACCAAAAACACAGAAGACACGGAGTTCACCCCTAATGGACAAAACCGGTGGAACACTGAGCGATATCAAGAGAAGTTAAAGCACTTAGCCAAGGTAATTGCCGATATGGGAACTTCTCAAACCCCAGACGGGCCCGCTTTGTTAGGGGTATCCGAGATAGAAAACCGCAAGGTATTAGAAGACCTGGTAGATCAACCGGCTATTAAAGATCGAGGTTATAAAATAGTGCATCATCATTCCCCCGGTGACAGAGGTATTGATGTTTCCCTATTATATCAACCGTCTTATTTTAAAGTACAATCGACCAACAACTTTCCTCTTACCATAGAGGGGAAACCGGATTTTAACACCCGCGATTTAATGTTAGTTAATGGTTTATTATTAGGGGAAGAAGTGCACCTCTTAATTGATCATTGGCCCTCCCGATATGGAGGCGAAGCTGCTACCCGTCCTTTACGTAATGCAGCAGCTCAACTTACCCGAAAAGTTGTTGATTCTTTATTAGCGGCTGATCCATCGGCAAAGATTATCTTTATGGGAGACTTAAATGATGACCCCATTAACGAGAGTGTAGCGGAGCACTTAAACACTACCGGTAAAAAACAACAAGCTCGCCAGGGCACTCTTTATAACCCGATGAAGCAATTATATAAAAAAGGAATTGGAACATTAGCCTGGCGGGACAATTGGAATGTGTTTGACCAAATCATCCTATCGCCCGCTTTAGTCAAAGAAGATTATTCTTCCTTACGTTATTATCAAGCGCATGTATTTAAAAAAGACTATCTGTTATTAGAGGAAGGCAACTATGCCGGATATCCTTACCGCAGCTACGTGGGGAATTCCTACCAGGGAGGATATAGTGACCACTTGCCGGTATATATTTATCTCATCCGTCAAGCCCAGTAGTTCATTGAAGGACTCACCATTTCTTTTTATTACTTATTCAAAACAAACTTACTTTTCTACCTTGTATAATCAGTGAAACCGGGCAGCTGTATTAATAAAAAAAGCCCTGCATCTGGAAAGATACAGGGCTTTATAAGTTCAATAGTGAATAGGAAGATTTATTCTTCCAGTTCCTTAATGCTCTCTTGGATGATATTTATACATTCATTGAGTTGATCCTCATCCATAACAAGCGGAGGAGCAAAGCGAATAGTATCCCCTCGTGTAGGTTTAGCCAACAACCCTTTGTCGCGCATTTTTATGCAAACATCTTTTGCAGAAACATCACCGCTATCATCAATGACGATGGCATTGAGTAAGCCTTTACCACGGACCACTTTTACTAAGTCAGAATCAAATTGCTTGAGTTCCTTACGGAAAATCTTACCCAAATAGGCGGCATTTTCAGCTAAGTTTTCATTTTCTACGACTTCAAGAGCAGCGATGGCCACCTTGCTGGCTACCGGGTTACCGCCAAAAGTGGACCCGTGCTCGCCCGGTTGAATCGCCAACATAATATCGTCATCGGCTAACACAGCTGATACCGGCAATACACCTCCTGAAATAGCCTTTCCTAAAATCACTACATCAGGACGGACCTCTTCGTGATCACAAGCTAACATCTCTCCCGTTCGAGCAATTCCAGTTTGCACTTCATCTGCTACAAAAAGAACATCATTATCTTTACAAATCTTATAGGCTTCTTTTAAGTAACCATCATCCGGAACTTTTACACCAGCTTCTCCTTGGATAGGCTCTACAAAGAATGCAATGACATTATCATCTTGCACAGCCTCTTCCAACGCTTCAGTATCATTGTAATCTATTATTTCCATGCCAGGGTTAAAAGGACCGAAATTTTTATAAGTCGGTTCTTCATTAGAAGCTGAAATAATTGAAATAGAACGACCATGGAAATTATCGTGAGCAAAAAGAATCTTCCCCTCATTAGCAGGCGCTTTATCATTTTCATAGGCATACTTACGAACTAACTTAATAGCGGTTTCCACAGCTTCGGTCCCTGAGTTCATGGGCAATACCTTATCATAATCGAAAAGTTCCGTTACGTACTTTTCAAACTCTCCCAAACAATCATTATAAAATGCACGTGAAGTCAGTGTCAATTTTTGAGACTGTTCCAACAAAGCATTAACAATATCAGGATGGCGGTGACCTTGATTAAGAGCAGAGTAAGCCGAGAGGAAATCGTAATATTGCTTTCCATCCACATCCCATACATAAACTCCTTCCCCTTCACTCAATACTACAGGCAGGGGCGAATAGTTATGTGCTCCGTACTTTTTTTCTAAGTCAAAAAAATGTTGGGCATTTGCTGAAACCATATCTTGTTTTTGTGCCATAATTTCGTCTCTTTTTTAGATTAAAAATTAAGCAAAGATAGGCATTTTACCTCACATATTGTAGTTCTCCTATCATTATTAGATACTTTTATATTTTTAAGTGGGCCATCCTTTCGAGTGGAAGAAAAATTTCTTTGTCACAGTAATAAACGATAGGTGATCCGGGCTTGGTGTAAATAGTCAGCTATTAAGTAAAGGGGGACACGATCATTGATTTCTTTGATTGGTCGAATCCGCTTTTTTAACCTTATCCTGAAATATCTCTTCAAACTTATCAATCTTCGGTTTGATCACATACGAACAGTATGGTTTGTCCGGATTGTTTTTAAAATAATTTTTGTGATAATCTTCGGCTGCCGCATAATTTTTCAAAGGACTAATTTCAGTGACCACCGGGTTGTCAAAAACGTCCGATTCATTAAGCGCTTTTTTATATTTTTCCGCTTCTTCTTGTTGATGTTCATTATGATAAAAGATAACAGAGCGGTATTGCTCGCCAACATCTTGTCCCTGGCGGTTGGGGGTAGTAGGATCATGGGTTTTCCAAAATATTTCAAGTAACTCCTTATAACTGATAATAGCGGGATCATACGTTAACCGGATCACCTCCGCATGCCCGGTATCGCCTTGACAAACTTGCTGGTAAGTAGGGTTTTTAACATGACCGCCAGCATATCCCGGCTCCACTGACTTCACTCCCTTCACCTGTTGAAAAATAGCTTCTACACACCAGAAGCAACCTGCTCCAAAGGTAGCTTCGGCCATAGATTT
>CAZIGO010000231.1:0-1244 GCA_964538595.1 uncultured Chitinophagales bacterium
GTAACCGATTGAATGGCTGACGAAGAAGGGGCCAATTTAGCGTAGAAACCATAACGCCTCCGTTGTATCTTATGAAGTGGCGAAGTATTTTGATAACTGTAACGAATTGCTAACCACTGGGTATCTTGGGAGGTAAATTGCAGCGGAATGGGGACAATGCTAGTTTTAGACAATTGCTCATGTTCCTTACGAGAAGCCGGTGATCCCCATTGATGTATTTTTTTACCATTCCAGAAAACCTCGGCTGCTCCCCATACCATGAATTGTAAACCGATTTGCTTTTGATATAGAGTACTGTCTATAACTATTTTAAGCCGAAACCATCCTATGCCGTTAAAGGAATCTATATCGCTGCTCCGAAACAATGGGCGTTGCAAGGACCAATGGTTATCATTAAAACGGCGATGCCCCCAACTTACATCATCCCCCGGGTGATAACGCCAAAGGGTGTCCTGTAATTCCACCTCCGTAATAGAATGCAGGTGGACCACTTGTGTTTGCGCCGGGAGATAACAAGCCCATAACAGACTTAATGTAAATATGTAGGAGATAACTCGTAGCAACATAGTAGCAAACTTCAATAAACATTAATCCAAATAAACAAAAAAACCATAAATAATTTCATTGTAAAAAAGGGAGAGCTCAAAATTAAACATCCCCCATTTACCCTAGCCTCTTATTAATCCTGATTAAACACCAATACTTTTATACTCCGCGAGTTCAAATGTTGGAAATATTTACATATACAATGTTTACAATTTTTCTTTGTAATTAAAAGAAAAACTTTGCTCCATTACATATTGTACCTTACCAGGAAATCTTCAATCAAATTAAAAATTACAATATAACCAGAACAAGGAAAATCAAGCAACTATCCAGCGGAGCTAAAGTTATGGGTTGTCACGCAGAAAGGTCCAAAAAATTAAAACAACACTTCAAAATTAAGCTAATAGAAAAAAACGCACCATGCTATTATGGTACATTACAAAGCCCAGCGGGGCAGAAATAATACTGAACAATATGTTATAGCTCTTTTCAACCTATTTTACAGCTCAAAGTTCGAGATAAGGGATTATTTGAATTAGGCAAGTTGTGCAGAAGATTCTTTTTCGCCTATTCGTATGATATAGTCTTATACAAAAATTTTTTTAAAAACAATAATAAGAAGCCTATGATATTTATCATTGAAATTTATGATAAAACTTATTTTATTGTGTATTGTATTTTATCATTAAAAAGAGAGA
>CAZIGO010000231.1:1254-3874 GCA_964538595.1 uncultured Chitinophagales bacterium
CTATGTTACACCGTTCAACTATAACTGTTTTAAGCATTTTAACGCTGTCCTTTCTCGCGTTAAGTTGTCAAAATAATTCTTCTTCATCGTCAAAAAAGCAACAACAATCAAAAACTAAAACCGACAAGCCCGATAAAAAAGGAGGCTTAGCCCATGTAGAAGGGAGTGGAGAAAATAAAACGATATTAGCCGTAGCCCAAGCTTCAAAATCTCATAACACCTTGGCTAAGGCAATAAAAGCAGCGGGCCTGGCTAATACGTTAGCAAATCCCGGTCCCTTTACTGCTTTTGCCCCTACCGATAAAGCATTTGATAAATTACCCGACGGCACTTTAAAATCACTAATGAAAGAAAAAAACAAAAAAAAGCTGTCAGACATCTTACAACGCCATGTATCGCCGGTCCCTTATTCTAAAGAGAAATTGAAAAAAATGGCAGAGAAAAATAGCCAGCTATTTATGGCCAATGGAGATTATATTACGCCAAAAATCAAAGACGGAAAAATTACCATCGGCGGCGCTCAGATTATTCAAAGCATAGATGCTTCAAATGGCAAGATTCATGTAGTAGATAAAGTAATTTTACCGGAAAAATAACCTGGAATACTGCAATCAAAATGGAGAGCAGTAAATAACCATTTTAATACGGGCCTTCACTTTAAAGGTACCTGTGTCTAAATAAATAAGAATACTCTCAATAAGGAATTAACGGCCGGTATAGATCATCTCAAATAAGTCACAGCAACATACAATACATCATTAATAATTTAAATGTTGCTAATCCCTCCACTGTCGAATTGCTTAAGTAGATAATGGAGGTTTTATTTAAATTTTAATCCTGTCATTCTGCCATTTGATCTTTTCTATAATTACCAACTCAGGATGTATGCAGAAATAGATTGCCAAAAAGTAGAAAACAGGCAGTTCTGATCATATATCAATCCCTTATAAAAACTCATTATACGGGTAAACACTACTCATGCCGCCACACTTAATACTTTATTTGTGTTTTTGTAGCTCTGATCTAAGCATTTTTACAGTAAATAAAGAGAGGAAGTTTCAATTCAATCAGGAAATAACTCCATCATATCGATAAGACTATCCCTCAATCGTATCTCTCTCCATCTGCCTGCATCAATAATGAAGATTTAGTTCTTGGGAAGGCGCGGGATGTTTTTTTGATAACTAATTTTATTATTAGAGAAGGTATTAGTGGCTCTAATAAAAAAGGGCTCCTGACAATCAGGAGCCCTTCAATAGGGGATAAAGCTTTTAATGACTAAGTGTGAACTTACTTCACGATCGATTTAAAGTCGCTTTCCTCTTTAAACTTAGCAAACTCTAAGTCTTTCTTAGCTTCTTCTTTGTAACTGGGATCCATTTCAACTGCTTTTTGAAGGTTCTCTGTTACAGCAGCTAAATCATTGTTGCGAGCGCCTATAATAGCTCTCAAATAATACGCTGCTGCGGATTCATCCTTCGCACATTTTATTGTTTTCTTGGCCGCTTCTGAATTTTCAGTAAGCACTTTCAAGAGAGCGGCGTTATAAGTGCAAGCATCACCAAAATAACGGCGAGCTTTATCATATTCTGCTTTATTAATAGCCATCGTTGCCAAGTTTTGTTTCACCTCTTGTACTTTTTCATCTTGATCTTGCGCTTTATTCAACATTTCCTTGGCTTTACTAAAGTCACCACCTTTAAGCGCCATTGTGGCTTTGTTGTTAAGAACATAGGGATTGGTTTCCTTACTCTTCTTCATTGCCTTATCGAACATTTTTTCAGCCTTATCCCAATTTCCCTGTTTTGCATAAATGTAACCGGCATTGTTATAGCCTTTCCAATTATCGGGAAAAGCATTCATAAAATCCTTGTAAACTTGCAGTTGCTTATCCATCTCTTCCATCATTGAAGCGGCGTAGAGATATTCCTTAGCATCCAATGTATCCGCATTCTTTTTCACATACGTCTTGATTTCTTTGTCTGTAAAGAGATTGGTATAAGCATGAATATCGATATCAGCGCGTCGTAATTGCGGGAGGAGATCATTAGCTAATTTGCCATTCCCCCAGTTATTACCATTACCGACGAGCTCTTCGATTTTCTTTTCCTTTTCATCCGCTCCTGCATTAGAGTTCAATATTTTCATCAACTCATCCTTCTTTTCCAAGTCAGAGTTTTTGACCGCTTTTTTCAGCCCTTCCCAATCTTCAGCAATAGTAGTGATTTTATAGTGTTTCTTCTCGCCAGCTTTTTCCATTCCTAAGTCCGTCAATTCAGAAGAAACAAAATCGAAAGAAGATTTGGACCGCTCGTTCGCTAAGCGTTTGTTCATATCTTGCGGACCATCGGGAGAAGCAGCGGCCGTAATACCGATCTGTTTAAACCGAACTCCTTTCTTAGCCATGGAGCGCATATTTTTTACATCTTCATCTTGCTTTTCCGATGATTTTATATAAGAGCGTTGTATGGGAAAATGGATAGTAGTACGTTTCTTAGAAACTGCATCTTTATCGTAACCATGCGGGGCCAATGCTACATTCTCACCATTTTTAACACGAGTAGACGTAATGATAGTGTCGTCTGCTAATTGAACGGTCGGCAGCTCAGCATGTTTATCC
>CAZIGO010000232.1:0-3849 GCA_964538595.1 uncultured Chitinophagales bacterium
GATCCTCCGACAACTCCGATTCTTTATCCTCTCCTTTATCCACCAGGTTATCAATCGTATCAGCATCAACACGCGTAAAGGAAACGTCCTCGAGTTGTTGTTCTAAGTGATTGATAAAGTGAGTATCTATCGGGCCATCAAACTTCAATACCTTGTAATTCTTCTTTCGGGCGGCTTGAATGTAAGTATGTTGCTCTTTAGAATTGGTAGAGTAAAGTAAAACAATGTTATCATCCTTATCGGTTTGTTGATCTTTTACGGTGTCTTTAAACTCATCGATGGTATAATACTTGCCATTCACTTCTTCCAACAAACAAAACTTTTTAGCACGCTTAAAGAACTTATCTTCACTAATCATTCCATATTTAATAAACACACTGACATCACTCCATTTTTCTTCAAACTCTTTGCGATCATCTTTAAAAATATCCTCTAATTTCTCTGCCACCTTTTTGGTAATATACCGGTTAATCTTTTTGACCCGGGGATCTCCCTGCAATGAACTACGTGACACATTAAGTGGGATATCGGGCGAATCAATAACACCATGGAGCAATCGTAAAAATTCGGGAACAATATCTTCTACTTTGTCGGTCACATAAACTTGGTTAGCATACAACCAAATTTTGTTCTCTTGCATTTCCATCTGGTTGCGCACCTTGGGAAAATATAATATCCCTGTTAATTGAAAAGGATAATCGACATTTAAATGGATCCAAAACAGGGGAGGTTCCGCCGCGGGAAACAATTCTTTATAGAAGTCTTTATAGTTTTGAGAAGTTAATTCAGTAGGATGTTTGGTCCAAGCAGGTTCGGTATTATTAATTTGTTCTCCTTCAAATTTAATGGGAGTCGGTAAAAACAAGCAATACTTCTCGAGAATTCCTCTGATCTTATCCTTATCCAAAAATTCCTTTCCTTCTTCGCCCATGTGCAATATAACATCAGTACCTCGCTCCTTTCTACTGCCTTTTGTAATCTTATATTCCGGATTACCTTCACACTCCCAACGAACCGGATCAGCATCTTTCTGATAGGACTTGGTTTCGATAACGGCCTTATCAGCTACCATAAAAACCGAATAAAATCCCAACCCAAAATGCCCGATAATATCTTGAGCATCTTTATCCTCATATTTCTCTAAAAATTCCTGCGCACTGGATAAAGCCACCTGGTTGATATATTCCTTCACTTCATCCCGTGTCATTCCCACTCCGTGATCACTGACCGTAATGGTTCCTTCCTCTTCATCTAAGGAAACTTCTATGGCTTCCTCTTCAATTTTACCTTTGAATTCTCCCTTCGCATGGAGTGTTTTTAACTTTTTTGTTGCATCAATAGCATTAGAGATCAATTCTCTCAAGAAAATATCTTGATCGGAATACAGAAATTTTTTAATAATGGGAAAAATATTCTTGGCTTGGACATCAATTTTACCTTGGGCCATAATGATCTGATTTTTATGTTTAGAATAAGGATAATAGGGAAACAAATTTTATGCCATGATGAATTGATGACAATATGGCAGTACCTGCTGTTAGAAAAAATTCAAGTAACAACACTCCTCTTGACAAGGCCTCGTAAGTTTTTTATTTTTGTCAATCTCATAATACATACACATGGATATTTCTATTAAAGATATTACAAAGACATACGGACCACAGAAGGCGTTAGATAAAGTAAGTTGTGATGTAAAGGGAGGAGAGATTCTGGGTTTCCTCGGCCCCAATGGCGCCGGGAAAACCACCCTTATGAAAATTATCACTTGTTACATGGCCCCTACGAGCGGGGATATTACCGTAGGCGGCATCTCTATCCATGAAGCCCCGGATAAGATCAAACCGAACATCGGTTACCTGCCGGAAGATAATCCGCTTTATACTGACCTTCACGTTATCGACTACCTGAATTTTGTCGCCACTTTACAAAATGTTCCCCGCTCCAAAATAGAAGAACGTGTTCAAGAAATGATCCGGTTATGTGGTATTGATCGAGAGAAACATAAAAAGATCGGCGAATTATCAAAAGGATTCCGGCAACGAGTAGGGCTGGCCCAAGCCATGATACATGACCCGGAAATACTCATTTTAGATGAACCGACAAGCGGTCTTGATCCTAACCAAATTGTAGAAATCCGGGAATTGATTAAGAAGTTAGGGAAGCAAAAAACAGTGATCCTGAGCACCCATATCCTCCCTGAAGTAGAAGCCTCTTGTGATCGTATTTTAATTTTAAATGAAGGACAAATCGTAGCTGACGGTACTCCCAACAACCTGATTAACAAAGCAAAAGGCCAGGAAGTGGTCAAGGCCACCATCGAAGGGGCCGAAAAAGATACCATATATAAAGCACTTAGTGAACTCCAAAGTGCAGAAATGGTAGATGTGATAGACGATCAACGCTCCAATGGAGTTAGTTTTAAAATACAAAGTAAACCCGATAAAAGCTCACGGAAAAATATATTCCAACTTTGTGTAGATCAAAAATGGGTATTAACTGAATTAACGCCCCAAGAAACACGATTAGAAGATGTATTCCGTGAACTAACGGAAGCTTAATGGAATAATAAATATCAAGTTGATATGCTAACGATTTGGACCATCACAAAACGCGAATTGCGCGCTTATTTCGACTCCCTGATGGCCTATATTCTACTGATATTATTTGTAGGGTTCAGTGGTTTCTTTACCTGGCTTTATGGACAAGATGTGTTTTTAACGGGCCAAGCTTCGCTCCGCGTATTCTTTTCCACAGCTTATTGGACCCTGTTTTTCTTCATCCCTGCTATTACAATGCGTTTAATCGCTGAAGAAAAAAACACCGGCACCATAGAATTACTCCTGACTAAGGCAATTACAGACTGGCAAGTGGTATGGGGCAAATTCTTAGCTGCCCTATTACTTATACTAACCGCTTTAGTACTGACGCTCCCGTATTACATTACTATCACTCAAATAGCTAAAGCCGGCGTGGATCATGGAGCAATCCTTTGTGGCTACCTTGCTTTATTTATGATGAGTGCGGTTTATATCAGTATAGGACTTTTTGCCAGCAGCCTAACTACCAATCAAATAGTGGCCTTTTTAGTGGCCCTTTTCATCGGAATATTTTTTCACATTATTTTTGATGTGCTGGCCCGGAACTTTACCGGTTTTATGGGGCAATTATTAAATTATTTGAGTTTATCTACTCATTATGATGCTATGTCCCGGGGAGTCATTGATTCAAAAAACCTCGTATTCTTTCTATCACTTATTGTATTTGGGTTAGTATTAACAGAGTTACAACTTGAAAAAAGAAATATCAACGGCTAGTTGTTATGCAAACCAAACGTAACATATTTGTCACTATCGCCCTGTTATTGGGTATTTTGGTATTGATCAATGTATTGGCCGAACGGTATTTCTTCCGTATTGACTTGACTGCCAACAACCGGTATACATTAAGTGAAGCTACTATTAATGTTGTCCAAAACTTGGATCAACCCATCACGATCACCTGCTATTTTTCCGATAACTTGCCCAACGACGTTGCCCAAACCAAACGTCACTTCAAAGAACTCTTGTTAGAATATGCCAGCTACTCTAATGACATGATCACCTATAATTTCAAAGATCCTCCTAAAGACAAAAAAGAACAACGTAAACTCCTACAGCAGGGGATTCGCCCGGTGATCGTCAATGTTAGAGAGCAAAACCAGATGAAACAACAACGCGTATTCCTTGGTGCTAAGGTGCAGCAGGGTGATCAGACGGAAGTTATTCCCTTTGTCAAACCTGATGACCCCATTGAATACAAATTATCCACCAGCATTAAAAAGCTAAGTGTCGACCAAAAGCCTATAGTAGG
>CAZIGO010000233.1:0-2851 GCA_964538595.1 uncultured Chitinophagales bacterium
TTGATGATTAAGGGACAAAAAATGGCTAAACCGCAAATTTAGTTGTTGATATAACGAGTGCGGCGTAATAACCGTTTGGTAAATAAAAATAGAATTAGTAATTGGAATTGGGAAAACTAAAAACTATGAGTGACAAACATTTAAAAGATAATTTCCATGAACTAATCAGATTGAAGATGAGGAAATGCTTCAAGAGGTCTATGAATCCTCAAGAATTATCAGAATAAGCAAGGAAAAGACTTTTGGGAATCAATGACTTAAAGCACAAAAGAAATAATTGGAAAAGGTCTTCAAGAGAGTGAAAAAGAAGAAAACTTGATCAGTCATGAAAAGGTGATGAAGAAAACAAACAAATGGAAAAAGGAATAGTTTGGCGGAAGAAAGCGGCTGATAAATTTTTTGACATTGTAAAACTTTATACGAAGAATAGTCAGAGAAACAGCCATTGATTTTATAGACCAAGTTGAATCACAAGTAAAATTACTACATACCTTCCCTCACTTAGGCCAACGCTCTGAAAAGAAAAAAGGAATTAAGAAAATACATACTATCAAAACAGAATATCCTGATTTATCAAAAAAAAAAAATCCCTATATACCGTTTGGACAACGACAGGTTTATGGCTTAATAGCAATACTTACGGTACGGGCTAATAGCAGTGCTCAAGAAAGTATACCCCGTTTAGCGAAATAAATAAAAATGATAGCGAGGATAGCTAAGAACAAACCAAATTTATTCAGCCGCGAAAGGCGTTCATTAAATATCAAATACGCCCCGACGGCCGCTAAACTAACAATACCAACATGATTAATAGGGAATATAGCCGAACTCTCCCACCCCGGGATATTTAAAGCTTCAACTAAAAAATAAATCGAGCCGTAATTAAAAATGCCTAAAATTGTACCTCCAATAACAGTACTTTTATTTAGTTTTAATTTATACATAGCCCCTTGATACATAACTCCTATGGTCCCAACTACAAAGGCAGATCCGAACAGCCAAGTAACAAAGTTATGGTAGGTATGAGGGGTCAAATAATAATGTTGCACGTATTTAATAGTCGTATCAATAATACCACCCACCAAAAATACACTGAGGGGTAACAATAATTGTGAGAGTTTTGACAGCTTTATATTATGGGAGTCATCGCGTATTGAGGAACAATACAGGGCCACCAGGGCAATACAAATCCCAATTAATTTTAAAGGCGACAAAGAATCGTTATATAGAAAAAAAGCGGCTACCACCGGAACACCAACAGATAATTTGTTAGCGATAGCAGCAGCTGTAGCACCAATCTTCTGTGCTGTTAAACTAATAAGATAAAAACCCCCGATAAACAAGATTCCAAGTCCTACCGCAAAGGGCAACCAATTGGCTGCGATATACTCATAAACAAAACCAACATCTTGCAAAACAGCAAAACCAATCAATACACAAATAAAATAATTGATAACAATAGCATGAAAAGTATTAATGGCATACCGGTTAAAACCCTTGAAGGTTAACAAGATGCCCGTAGAAGAAAGAATACTCAATATCAAATAAATCATGAAAGTGGATTGTATATATATAGGCGGTCTCCCTTCAAATAATGTTGATCGACTAGTTTTCCTCGTAAAGTCGGGGCTTCTATGCCTTCTCCTAATGTCATATCACCGGTAAAAATACGGGCTTCATCCCAAAGCTCTGCTGCGATAAATGTATTCAAAAGTTGCTGTCCTCCTTCCACAAACACAGATTGAATATTGGCACGAAACAAGTACTGTAACATATCGACAATAAAGTTAGAAGAAGCGGAGAGCTTAATAAATCTGATGTCTTCACTGTCTGCCCCTTTTTCCGCTTGAAATACCCAAGTTTCTCCTTGTTCATTAAATATACGAGCATCCGGGGGGAGGGTCTCTTCCGTTGCTACTATCAACCGTAAGGGATGAGCGCCATACCATTCTCGAACAGTAAGGGCCGGGTTATCATTGATGACCGTTTTACCCCCTACCATAATAGATTGCTCCTGGGCTCGCCATTTATGAACCAACCGCAATGAGTAATTGTTCGTAATACTCAAGGGCTCACGAGATGGAGGAGCAATGTACCCGTCTTGTGTTTGCGCCCATTTTAAAATGATATAAGGACGTTGCTGCTCATGATAAGTAATGAAGCGTTGATTTAGTTGTTGTACCCCATTGGAAAGCACTCCTTCTCTTATTTCTATCCCTTTTTCTCGTAAATAATTCACACCCCTACCCTTTGTCTTAGGCGAAGGATCGTTCATTCCTATAACAACTTCAGGTATATCATTTTCAATGATAGCTTGCGTACAGGGGGGGGTTTTGCCTTGGTGATGACATGGTTCTAAATTAACATAAAGAGTAGCATTCTCTAATAAGTTCTTTTTCTTTTTTGGTATGGAATTAATCGCATTAACTTCGGCGTGAGGACCGCCAAAATAAGCATGATATCCTTCTCCTATAATTTTATTTTGATGGGTAATGACGGCTCCTACCATCGGATTAGGCGCCACTCTCCCTGCTCCCCATCTTGCCAGGTTAATGCAGCGTTGCATAAAATATTCGTCCCACTTCATACTTATCAACAAAGTTAGCGGATCTATAAGAATTTATACAGTTAAAATTGTGTGAACCCACTAAATTTTGCATTTTTGTACACAAAAAAATATGCGCCAATTCTGTGTTTTTCTGTATTTGCTGATAGGAAGTCTTATAATTAGCAGTTGTTCTTTTAAACCTTTAGAATTTCAATCGATACGAAGTGCTAAATTAAAGCAGCCCGACCCGGATGTTCGTCAAGTCGATGTAAAAATACAGGGGTATAATCCAAATATTATCGG
>CAZIGO010000233.1:2861-3844 GCA_964538595.1 uncultured Chitinophagales bacterium
TTCGCGTAAAGGAGGTAGATCTGACCGTTTTTGTGGACAGCCAAAAAGTCACCACTATCCAATCCTCTGACTTAGCCAAAGCACCGGCCAAAAGTTATTTTACTGTTCCCCTATCTATTTCCATCCCTACTAAAAAGTTTAAAGAAGTAATACCGACCGATTTTAAAACAGTTATCCAGAACCCCCACATACTCATAGAAATGAAGGGGATGGTACTGGGGCAAAAGTTATTTATTATAAGAAAGCGATATAATATCGATTACAAACACAAACTCTCCCTACAAGATATAAGTAACCTGTAGTCTAAGCATTTTCTTTACGACTAACTTTCATCATGAAAATGCTGTAAAACAGTACCAGTACCCCGATCAAAATTAAAGGAGCAAAAAAAGGAATGGGAGCCGGGTGCGTATAACAATAAACAGCTACCCCCAGCATAAAACTTACTGCCCCAGCAATAGACAAGGAAATCAAGAATGCCTTTCGATTTAATTTATTGAGCCAACTCATAAAAATATAACTTCATGATAACTCTGACTAATATAATAAAAAAGGCTTCGAATACATAATTATTTATATTCCCTTTATTCTTTTATATTGAGCGATAATGGTACGAATGTGGCACAAGCTTACAAAAAGATTTTGGGAACATCCGTTAATTCAATGGGCCCAACAATATAGCTTACCTGGTTTCCAGCAAGTACCGGTATGGGAGGTCATTCGTTTTTTCTTTCGAGAAATACAAAAAGAAGCAATTACCTTACGGGCTTCCGCTTTAGCTTTCAATTTTTTTCTCGCCTTTTTTCCTTTAATACTCTTCATTTTTACGCTCATCCCCTATATACCGATAGAAAATTTACAAGATCAAATATTGAATTTTCTTCAGCAGATGATGCCCGACAACGCCTATACCACCATTAAATCTACGGTCATTGACATCGTAAGCCAACAAAGGGGAGGACTTCTTTCCTTCAGTATACTAT
>CAZIGO010000234.1:0-3801 GCA_964538595.1 uncultured Chitinophagales bacterium
ATCTTTACCTCCTCTCCCACTTTAACATCTTTCAATACCTGCCGTTGATTTTCACGATTGATGATTGGCATAAGATTATGATTTTTGCTTTTTGATTTTCCGATTAAACCGCCATACCGATATTATAAGACTTAAAATTTCGGGAACAACGTCAATGATATTACTCCAAGAAGCCCCTTTGCTCTCACCGGCAACCCGTGGATGGTATGTCGATATCACTTCCACCGGTTCATACCCTAATACATTGAGTTTAGCACATATTTCACTAACAACAATAGAACTCTTAATTTGCAAATCGAGCTCTTGAAGTGATTTTGTTTTAAAAACATTAACCCAATTTACATCTTTTAACTCCAAACCGATCAAATACTTATTGATTAATTTATTTAAAAAAGATAAAATAGCCCGGTAATTGGAATAAACCTCGTTTTCTTTACGATAAAAGGAAACATAGGTATGCTCTTCTACATGAGCAAACGGGACAAGCTCATGGGGGTCGAATTGGGCATCCCCGGGAATAAAAGTTACATTTTCATATTGAGCGTTGAAATAAATATCCCGAATACTCCGGCCAATACCTAAGTTTTCATCATGAAAGATGGGAGAAACATTATTGTATTCTTTACTGAGTTGACGAATTTTAGTAGTTGACTGATCTTCGCTGGCATCATCTACAATAATAATTTCACTTTCAGCAGCAATCAACTCTAACACTTCCTGCGTTCGTTGCACTACCTGCCCTACTGTTTCCTCTTCATTATAACAGGTTATGCCTACACTCCAGGATTGTTTGTAACGATCTGCCATATAAATTTAAGTGGTTTCTTCCTCCTTATAGTTTGGAGCTCCGCGGAAAAAGGTGCGTATATCTTTTATACTCAACGAACGCCCAACTTTCCATAATATAGCAATTAACCCTACGGTTCCCCCTACTAAATTTAAAATAATTGCTGCTGTATGCTTTACGGTAGCAAAAACCAAACCGGTTTCATAATCAATGTTTAATAGCACAAGTGATTGTGAGACTGCCCAATGGAAGGCCCCCACTCCTGCATGTACTGGCATTGCCCACCCTAAGGCACTAAATGCTTGTACAAAAATTGCATTACCAAAATTCAAATGGGAGGTGGCTGTAATAGCCCAAAAGGCTATATAAAAAGAAAGCATATAGAAAAACCACATTAATACGGTATATACAAAAAATTGCCCTCCTTTCTTAAGCTGAAAAATAGTTTGAAGCCCCTCTATCATGTCGATAACAATATCCATAATCTTTTGAACCAATGTGATTTTTCTGAGTGCCTTCCAATTCCAGATAACACCGACGATCAACACCATAAGAATAATAGCTACACTACCTAAAATAAGAGGCCAATAATGGGTAACTCCTACCACCTGGGATTGAAAGGGAGCGACCACTTTATTAAGAAAAAAATCGGTAAGCAATTGTATATGAAACAAAAAAACCGTGGCCATGATCAATAGTAAGACTAAAATATCAAACGCTCTCTCCACAATTAATGTCCCCAATAATGAAGAGGCTGATATATTATCAGTACGCTTGATAGTTAAGCTACGGGTAATATCCCCTAATTTGGGCGTAACGATATTGGTCAGGTAACCGATCATCGTAGCATAGAATAAGTTGTTATTGGACGGTCTATAGCCTAAGGGTTCGATAAGTAATCGCCAGCGAGCTGCCCTGATATAGTGAGCGATCAAACCAATGACTATCGACCAGAATATCCACCAATAATTTACTTCTATAAATCGCTTCATCATCTTTTGAAAATCATGACCGCGAAATGCTAACACCAACAACGCAACTCCTATAACCAAAAATAACAGGTCCCGGATCAGACCAAAATAGCTTTTTGAAGAACTTTTGGAAGTGGTGTTCAATAGAAAGGCTTTGTTTGGTCAACAATTGGGGAAATCAAAGGTAACATAATTTAATTATTTTTTAAGTTTTCTAACTCAATAATCCGAAAGTCCTCCACTTCACTTTGCCGCACCACAAAACGAATCAATGTTCTTACTTGCTGCATCCCTTGTTGTCCTGCAGCACCTGGATTAACATGTATCATATTATTGAAACGCTTGACGCGCTCCACCTTAAGAATATGAGAGTGTCCACAGATAAACATATCCGGCAGATAAGCTGCTAATTGTTTTTGAACACGTTTTCTGTACTTACCGGGGCTTCCTCCGATATGGGTCATGTATACGGAGAGGCCTTCACAGTTGAAATGCAAGTCTTGCGGATACCGTCGCCGAATAGCTGGGCCATCGATATTGCCATATACTCCTCTAAGCGGAGCTAAACGGCTCAGTTGGTCTGCTACTTTCACCGTTCCGATATCGCCAGCATGCCAAATCTCATCACAATCCTGGAGATGCGCCTTGATCCGGTCATCCATATGACTATGCGTATCTGACAATAAACCGATCGCTGTCATAGCACTGAATTTTTATAGGGGATAAAAATAATAGGAGAGCCTAACATTATGAAACTCGCTAAATGTTTATTCTGTTTTGTAAGTGAAGCTATAAATTGTATTTTTGCGGTGCAAGGAAACGAAAAATAAATTATGAAACAATCACAATTCGAATACGATTTACCGGCCGATTATATTGCTCAATATCCCCGGAAAGATCGGGATGCTTCTAATTTAATGGTAGTAGATAAAGAAGATGGAGACATAGAGCATAAGAAGTTTAAAGATATAGTCGATTATTTTGAAAAGGATGATGTCCTCATCGTCAACAATACTCGCGTTTTTCCTGCTCGCTTGGAAGGTCAAAAAGAAAAAACGGGAGCAGATATCGAAGTATTCTTGCTTCGAGAACTGAACACCGATATGCGGCTTTGGGATGTAATGGTCGATCCTGCCCGAAAAATAAGAGTAGGAAACAAAATATTTTTTGGCGGGGAAGATGTATTGGTAGCTGAGGTTATCGATAATACTACTTCCCGCGGCCGGACGATCCGTTTTATTTATGAAGGAGAAGATGAAGAATTCAAAAAGATCTTGTATTCCTTAGGTAAAACGCCTCTTCCCAAATACATTAAACGCGAACCCGAACCTATCGATGACGAACGCTACCAAACACTCTTTGCTCGTGAAACAGGAGCCATTGCTGCTCCTACCGCTGGACTTCACTTCAGTAAACCATTGATCAAGCGCCTTGAACTGAAAGGAGTTAAGATTGCTGAAGTGACTCTTCATACCGGTTTGGCTTCCTTCAACCCGATAGATGTTGAAGACTTAGCTAAGTATAAAATGGACGCGGAATATTTCAAAATTGAATCAGATGCCGTTGAGAAGGTAAATAAAGCCAAAAAAGAAGGACGACGGGTTTGTGCAGTAGGTACAACTACCATGCGAGCGATCGAATCAGCGGTCACAGCGGATGGATACTTAAAAGAAGAAGAGGGGTGGACCAACCTTTTTATCTATCCACCTTATGAATTTCATATTGCTAACAGTATGATCACCAACTTTCACCTACCCCGTTCCTCTTTACTTATTATGGTAGCCTCTTTCCTGGGCTATGATCTCACTTTTGAAGCTTACGAGGAAGCTATAGAAAAGGAATACCGTTTCTTTAGCTATGGTGACAGCATGTTTATTAAATAAGTTTTTTGGATCGCTTTGCAATTATAGTAGCCGGAGGAACCGGCCAACGAATGGGTCGGTCAACACCAAAGCAATTTTTATCCTTACAAGATCGACCTATTTTAATTCATGCCCTGCAAGCTTTTTATAACTTCGATGCTTCTATAAAATTTGTATTAGT
>CAZIGO010000235.1:0-3751 GCA_964538595.1 uncultured Chitinophagales bacterium
ATGAAAGACGATGCGCCGCGCCTTGTCGATAGGAATATCCAACGCTTTGCATAAGTGCCACGAAATAGCCTCTCCTTCCCGGTCTTCATCGGTTGCCAACCATACCTTCTCAGCTTCATCAGCCAGCTTTTTTAGTTGTTTGACAACTTTCTTTTTGTTCTTCGGGATCTCATAAGTGGGCGTATAATTATTTTCAGTATCGACCGACAGCCCCTTGGAAGGGAGGTCGCGTATATGGCCGTAACACGATTTTACCGTAAAGTCTTTCCCCAAAAATTGCTCGATCGTATTAGCTTTAGCCGGCGATTCGACGATCATTAAGTTCTTAACCATAAGGATGTTCGCTTCAACACAAAGTAATTACAAATTAAAAGAATTCATTGGTATATTGCAAGTATTGCTGTTAGTATACAATTTTTTAACGGGATTAAATAGTTTGTCGCACCCCCTTTTGAGCAGGAGAAGGGATATTTTAAAATAAAAAGATAGTTGAATGGCCGCTCCTAAAGTACAAGCTTTTTATGAGTTATGGCAGCATAAGCACGACTGGTTCGACCTCTACTTGTCGGCCCTGGATAATACCATGTTACAAGAGGCCCCGGCACCGTCCATGAATCACGGGGTATGGATATTGACCCACTTGTTGGCCGACGAAGATAACCTGGCCGACTACCTGGGCAAAGGGACCGTCTATTACCCGGCGTACCAACAAGATTTTGCTCCCGGGCAACCCGTCAAACCGGTGGAGGATTGTCCGTCGCCGGGCCGGTTGCGTCACCAATGGCAGGAAGTACGGGACAAAAATGAAGCGGTGCTAGCCCGCTTAACCGATAATGAACTGACGCAGCCGCATATCCATTATGTTCCCGGTCCCGAGAAGGAGATTGAAACGAAACAGCTCTGTATTATGAACCGTATCTTGCATGTGGCCCACCATGCCGGGCAGTTGGCGTTACTCTTGCGAAAACATGGTAAAAATGTCTTTTAGCAGGTGCCGTAAAGACGCCCGAACTCATTTTTAATTTTATAAAAAAAAATGATATATTGAGGACCGGACTGGTCATCAAAATTAAAAAACCTATGGAAAGCTTAGCCAATTATTTATCAAAGTTATCTATTCTTATCGGTATTATTGCTTTTATCATAGCCGTAGTGGCGCATGCGGCGGGCGGAGAAATATTGATGGGCGTTGGATATTGGGGATTCACGATGACAGCTATCTTCTTTGAGCTATTGGCGATAGCGCTGAATAGCGTTATTTGGACGGAAAGAGCCTAAATTTACCAACGGCCTTACGAGTAGTAATAATATTTGTAAGAGGAACGGTAACCTTTGACCCCGTTCAGGATGAAGGCCATATTCGAGGGTTGGTGCTTTTCTTTGATCTCATTAGCTTGTTGGATGTATTCGCGACCGGCTTGGTGAGCACGTATTACATATAGCGTGATATCCGCGTGCTTCATAAGGGCCACAGCGTCGGTAATAGGACCGGTAGGGGGGGTGTCCAGGATCACATCGTCGTATTGTTTGCGAGCCGTTTGGAGAAATTGACGGAACTTCTGGCTCAGCAATAATTCGGAAGGGTTGGGAGGTATAGGCCCGGCAAAGATCACGTCCAGGTTCTCGTAATCCGTCGTATTAAATATGGCTTGTTGGTCGGCTTTCCCGACTAAATACGTCGTCATGCCCTCCTTCCCGTTGTGAGGAGGGAAGATTTTGTGGAGAGCAGGACGGTGTAAGTCCAGGTCGATCAATAACGTTTTTCGCTCGGCCTTGGAGAGCATAACGGCAATATTGGCCGCACAGAATGATTTCCCTTCTTTCTCAAAGCTCGAAGTAACCAATATCGTCCGTTGCTTCAACTCCGTCCCAAAATAGTCGAGGTTCGTCCGGACGGAGCGAAACGATTCGGCAATAGGGGTTTTGGGGTGTTGGGTAGTAATGGTATACTCTTCTAAGGACTTCGGGATACGCCCGATTACGCCCAATACGGGTATGTCGCTCTGCTCTTCAACTTCTTCCTTCGAGCTGATCTTCTTGAAGAACAGTTCGTTGATAAAGACGCCGAGCAACGCCAGGATGAAACCAACGCCCAGGGCGCTGATCATAATGCGCTGTTGGTTAGGGCGCACTATACCGACATTACGGGCTTGGTTAACCACCGTTTTGTTCGGGACGATACTTCCCTTGGCAATCGTATTTTCCGCTTTTTTCTCCAATAAGTATAAGTAGATCTCTTCGTTGACTTTCAGTCGCCGCTTGATCTTGATCAGTTTACGCTCCGCTTTCGGTATTTTTTGGATCTGCTTTTTGTATTCTTTGATCTGGGCATTGAGGGCCTCGATATTGAGGGGCAGCGATTTTTTAATATTGTCCAGGTGATTGAGGATCTGTTGCTTCAAATCTTCGATCTGTTGATTAAGTTGCTGTACCTTAAAGCTCTTTTGGGTAGCTTTTGCTAAGACTCTTTCCCTTTCTTGCTTTAAACTCCTTAGTTCATTAAAATATTCTTTTATGTAAGGGAAGTTTTCGGCTTTGAGCAATGCCGGGGAAAAATCAAAACCGCCTTCATTTTTTTTAATATATCTTTCCAGGTAGTTAATGAGCTTGCCCTGCATCCGCAATTGTACCTTTTGTTGCTCAAAGTTGAGCAACTGACTAAAATACGATTGCTGGGCCTGGTCAAGGTTGAGCATAAAATTTTTGCTCTTGTAACTTTGTAGCGCTCGCTCTACTTCGTTGAGGCGTTCACCTACCTTTTGCAGTTGCTGATCGATGAAATCGAGGGTTTGTTGGTTGACTTGCTTGCGACGCTGAATAGATTGCTCAAAATACACTTGGCTCAATGTGTCCAGAAAATCGCTGGCCCGCTCGGGGATGATGTCGGTACAAGTGATATCGATAATATCCGAATACTCTTCACTTTTGACATCCAGGGCTCTCTTGTATTTCCGGATAAGGCGACCTTTACTGTTGATCTTAAATTTATATTCGACCTCGCTGAGTTTGACCTCACCTCGCTGGGCCAGGGAGGATAACCGGTGATTTTTACGGATGGTAAAATGAAACCGCGAAGTATGGATCGGTTGGTTGAACTCGTGGACTTTATTATAAGGATTATCTTCGTTATCGATGATCAGGCGAAATTGTTGTTGGTCGATCAGGTGCACTTGATAAGGCCCTTTGTAAGAACTGCCTTTTTCCGGGTGAAGCTGAACTTCGAAAGGGGCTGTACGGTATTGAGGAGTGGTGCGGAGCCGGCCCATGAGAAAATAGGAGATCCGGAAGTCGAGGCGGTTCAAGGTTTCTTTAATGAGGTCATGGGACTTGATGAGCCGTTTTTGGTTTTTCATCTCCTTTTTAGCTGAAATATAGCTGGAGTAATAACCTCGGCCCTGCAAGCCGCCGACGACTTGTTGTTGAATTTGATTGCCTTCGTTGGCATCCAGCTGAACGGTGACCTTCGATTTATACACCGGGGTTACTTTTTGTATATAAAGATACCCGAGCCCGCCGGACAAAAGGAGAGCGATAAGATAGATGTACCAGTAATGGGCAAAGAGCTGCCAGACCCTTTTGACATCACCGGTATCTATAATGTTTTGAGAAGATTGACTCATAGTAGGTTTCGGACAAAAGTATTTATGGTCCGCTAATCTAACGGAATTAACGCCAAAGTTAAAGAATATTTCGTAATTTTACGGTTTGCCGTTTAAACGGGCTTCGCCGGAATTTGTTATGGAAAAAAGGG
>CAZIGO010000236.1:0-3517 GCA_964538595.1 uncultured Chitinophagales bacterium
TCCATAAGAAAAATTAAACAGATTAAAATAAATTGTTTATCTTATCAATATTTTCGGTTAAAAACGGGAATAGTTTTTTAAATGAGAAAAAACACACAAACGATATGTCAAAAGGAATCAAAGTTAAAAAGAGAACACTCTATCTTTCCATAATTGCCATTGCCATTCTAGTAGGCGGGGCATTAATGATACCGCAATTGATAATGAATACACCCGAAGAAAATACAGGGGAAATAACTTCGAATTAGGCACAATATTTTCCAAATGCTTTCTTCAACTCTTCAGCTATTCCTGCCGGATCACGACCTTCAATTTCATGACGCTCCATAAAGTGTACCAATTCTCCCTCTTTAAATAAAGCAACTGAAGGAGAAGAGGGTGGATACGGCAGCATATATTCGCGCGCCTTTTCTGTAGCTTTCTTATCGACACCAGCAAATACTGTCGCCCAAGTATCCGGTTGGTTGTCACTTTCTTTTAGGGCTTTAAGAATACCCGGTCGAGCTGAACCTGCCGCACAACCACAAACTGAATTGACGACCACCAAGGTAGTTCCCTCTTGATTCTCCATTAAGCTTTGTACTTTATCGGGAGTATCTAATTCTTTGAACCCATTAGTGGTTAATTCTTCACGCATGGGAGCAACCATTTCTTCGGGGTACATAAAGATCTGTTTTTTTGATGACAGAATTAAAAAATAAGTATTTTAAGTTATTTTATATTCCTTGTTTTTACCAATTACATGAAACCCAATTCCAACTTGGCTTCTTCTGACATTTTTTCCATATCCCAAGGCGGATCAAAGGTCAGATCTACATCAGCATCATTAACTTCTTCCACTTGTAATGTTTTTTGTTTCACTTCATTGACCAATGGACCGGCCACCGGACAACCAGGGGCGGTCAAAGTCATTTCAATGTATACATTATTATTTTCATCTATATTTATCTCGTAAATCAGTCCCAAATCATATATATTAACTGGAATCTCAGGGTCATGAACTGTTTTCAAAGCTTCTACGATTTTGTTTTCCAACTCCTCATTATTACCGGAGGAAGTATGTTGTTTAGTTTGTTTTTGTTCTTTTTCAGCCATACGTCATGAATTTTAAATGATGCAATGATTTTTTTATTCAGTCATAATAGTTTCTTGCTCCCCTTCTAACGCTGATTTCATCGCATGCCAAGATAAACTGGCACATTTAACACGATTGGGAAACTGTCGTACACCAGCAAAAACAGCCATTTTATCCAACTTGTCCAAATCTTCAGGTAAATCTTTATCTAAAGACACTAAATCGTGAAATCGTTTAAATAATTTTTTAGCTTCCTCAATAGTTTTCCCTTTTAACACTTTAGTCATAATAGAAGCGGATGATTTTGAAATAGCACAGCCTTGTCCATAAAAAGAAAGGGACGTAATTTCGTTATCATCATTTACTTTCAAGTATATAGTATATTGATCCCCACACAAAGGATTGAACCCCTCCGCTTTGTAGTCGGCATCTTCCATTTTATGGAAGTTGCGAGGGTTATTATTATGATCAAGAATCGTCTCTTGGTATAACTCTTTTAAATCTGGTTCCATATCAACCAAACATCTTTTTGGCCTTATCAATCGCTTGCACTAACTGGTCTACTTCTTCCTTCTTATTATATAACGCAAAAGAAGCACGAGAAGTTGCAGGAATACCGAATCTTTGCATCACGGGTTGAGTACAGTGGTGTCCTGCTCTTATAGCCACGCCTTCCTGCTCTAAAATTGTGCCCACGTCGTGAGGGTGTATATTATCAAATATTAACGACAATACACTTGCTTTTTTATCGGCTTTTCCTAATATATGTACTCCATCTATCGCTTCAATTTCTTTAGTCGCATAATCGAGTAATGTTTGTTCATACTGTTCTATACTTTCCATTCCCAATTCCTGCAAATAGTCAATTGCTGCCTTCATTCCAATGGGACCAGCTATATGGGGGGTTCCGGCCTCAAATTTTTGCGGTAAATCAGCATACATCGTTTTCTCAAACGAAACGTATTTAATCATGTCGCCTCCTCCTTGATAAGGGGGCATTTCCTCTAAAAGTTCCTTTTTCGCATAAAGCGCTCCGATACCAGTAGGTCCAAATATTTTATGGCCCGAGAAAGTATAAAACTCACAATCCAACTCCTGGACATCAACGTTCAGATGAGGGACGGCCTGAGCACCATCAACTAAAACGGGAACCTCCTGTTGGTGAGCTAAATTGATAACCTCTTTGACCGGATTGATAGTTCCTAACGAGTTGGAAACATGAACCACGCCTACCAATTTTGTCCGGTCAGTGAGCTGTTCCTTAAAACTCTCCATGTCCAGTGAGCCATCCTCATTAATAGCGGCCACTCTTAACTTAGCGCCTGTTTCGCCGCAAAGTATTTGCCAAGGAACAATGTTAGAATGATGTTCCATGTGTGTGATCAATACCTCATCCCCTTCTCCAATATTAGGATATCCATACGAATGAGCCACTAAATTGATAGCCTCCGTGGTACCTCGCGTAAATATAATTTCTTCTGGTGTCGGCGCATTAAGAAATTGTTGTACTTTAGTTCGGGCTTGTTCATAGGCCTTTGTCGACTTTTGACTCAAGGCATGTACTCCCCGGTGGATATTGCTATTATAGCTTTGATAGTAATGCTGCAAAGCATCTATTACTGATTGAGGCTTCTGCGTCGTAGCAGCATTATCCAAATAGGCCAAGGGATTGCCTTGTACCTCCTGATGAAGGGCAGGAAAATCTTGCCGAACAGCTTCAATATCAAAATTAAAGGCGGTCTTCTTATTTGCTACTGAATGAGATGAAGTCATATAGTTTTTTATTCCTCTAACGGTTCGTCTAACAATCGTAAGGACAACTCATTTTTTAAATAATGATTTATCTCATCACTTTTTATTTTGCTAAAAACATCTCCTACGAAAGCAAACAACAGCAATGCTTTTGCTCTATCTTTATCAATACCTCTGGAACGCAAGTAAAATAGCTCTCGGTCATTCAACTGACCGGATGTGGCTCCATGACTGGCAACCACATCATCATTAAATATTTCAAGCTGGGGCTTGGTATTGATCTTAGCATCGTCGGTTAACAGTATATTTTTATTTTCTTGGTAAGCCTGTGTTTGCACTGATCCTTCGCGCACCAACACTTTTCCATTAAAGACACAGGTAGACTTATCATCTAATATGCCTTTATAGAGCTCATCGCTGTAGCAATTCGGCACATCATGATCCATCAAAGTATGGTTATCTATATGCTGCTTTCCCTGCGAAACATAAGCTCCATAATACTTAGTAGTACAATTTTCATCAAGATGAATATTATTCAAATCATTACGTACTAAACCTCCGCCCCAACTAATAGTATATGAGGTAAAATTGCTATCGCGTTCTTGCCGGAGTTCAGTGCGCCCAACATGGTATGCATTATAGTTATCATTCTGGATTTTATAGTATTGCATACTCGCATTGGCATCAATA
>CAZIGO010000236.1:3527-3747 GCA_964538595.1 uncultured Chitinophagales bacterium
GCCTATCCTCTCCTATCGTATGATATTTTTCAATAATAGTAACATTACTGCTCGGCCCTGCTATAGCTAAATGACGCGGTTGATGAATATAAGTACCTTCTGTTGTATCTGCTATATGTAATATCATTACGGGATGCTCAAATGTATATCCTTTGGGGATATCTATAAACACACCATCCCGAGCAAAAGCCGTATTCAGTGCAGTAAAACTATCTTCCTT
>CAZIGO010000237.1:0-3723 GCA_964538595.1 uncultured Chitinophagales bacterium
AATACATGCATGAAATATCTAAAGTCGTTTAAGAAGATAATAAAACTAGCAATCAAGTACGGCTGGCTAAAACATAATCCTTTTGCCGACTATCCACTAAAGTTACAAGAAATACAACGCACCTATCTAACTGAAGACGAAATCAATAAGATAAAAGAAAAAGAGTTTGACATAGCCAGGATGGAACGGATAAAGGATGTTTTCCTCTTCGCTATATACACGGGAGCAGCTATCTCAGACCTAAAGCGCTTGACTCCGGATAATTTAGAAAAGGGGCCTGAAGGAAATAAGTTACTGGTGTATAGGAGATATAAAACGGGTAAGACTGCTATCGTGTTCCTGCTAGAAACTCCCCGCGAAATCATAAAAAAATATAGCAACCACCCGTATTGCGCGCGTGAGGGTAAATTACTTCCCGTCATATCGGGGACCAACATGAACCTCTACTTGAAGGAATTGGCCACGGCTTGCAGGATAAACAAAAAATTAACAACCCATGTGGGGCGACACACGTTTGCCACCACCATTACCGCTCGAGTCGATATCCGGTCCAAACAAGCTATGCTAGGTCATAAAAACCTCAGCAGCACCGAAATCTATTCCCAGGCGCGAACAAAAAATATCATAGAACAGATGAAAAATATCGATGGATCTAAACAGTAAAACTGCAATAGATAAAACCAAACATTCAATTTCTTCCTGGGGGAAGTCCCTGAAAATCAGGGACTTTTTTTTAGCACCGAAAATGCAATTGGACTAATTGCATTTTTATCACTGGACTATTTAGAAAAACAGATAAGTTTGTATTAGTGAAATAATTACACATTAAACATTTTAATTATGGAAAAAGAAAAGCTTCCCACCAAAGCAGACTTACAAGAGCTCAAAAAAGAATTGAAAAGGGAAATTCAAAAAGTCAAAAGCTCGAATGCTCCCTTTCAAGAGTGGATCCGCGGGCCCGAACTCCGCAAACGGCTCGGCGATATATCACCCAGCACAGAGCGTAAGATGAGACGTAAGGGACTTCTTATATATACTAAATTTAACAATACTTATTATTACAACTGGCCTAAAATCGTTAAAAAAATGGAGAACAATGAGAGAACGTGAAATAACAAAAAATAAGTTTAAACAAGTCTATTACTGTGATCAATGTGGAAAAGAATTTGATCCGAATCGGAGTGATCAAAGGTTTTGTGAGGATCAGTGTCGCTGGGATTACCATAATAATAAAAAGAAGAAAGAAAGAAAACAAATTTCCCCAGTGCTAAACATAATTAAAACAAATAGAAGGATACTACGAAACTTCCACAACAAGGGACAAGCCTATATAACTAAGGATGAACTGTTATATAGAGGATATAACCTCAACTATTATACTAGTATATCATATTTTACAACAGAAGGTAAACAAAATACTAGGCAAGAAGGACAAGACTATAAGGAATGTTATGAAGCTTGCGACTTCGGTATAATACCCATAAAAGGAAAAAATAAATATAAAATCATCAAAATTAAGGCTTATGAAAAAGATAGGGCATAAACGTCCGGATCAATCTCTGATCCAATTAGAAAAAGGTAAACCAAAAGCTTCAAAAGATTATACCAACATTATCATCACTCTATGTTTAGTAATAGCATTGTGTATTTATATGGTTTATATTTTGAAGCGTCAAAGAAAATTATTACGTAAACAGCTAATGATCGATGACACCTATACTGAAAAGGGAAATTCATTTTCTAAATTCTGATTCCTGATCTTTTTATCAGCATAATACACCCCCAAAAGAGCTTTCTCATATCTTCCTTACTCTTATTAGTTTTTCTATAATAAATATACACGAGTAAATCCTACTATTCCATTTTATTGCTACTTTCGTATACCCGTACATCGTGTGTTAGACAAAAGTAGATTATGTATTAAAGCCGTGTTAACACGTATCTACACGCGTATACACGTATATACCATGAATAACCAAATATACTCGTGTAAGCACGAGTAATACTCGAATAATATACTGATGGGCGAAAATTGACTCGTGTTTACTCGTGTAAAAATATCAATACCGCTGCAACACATGATCAAATACTTTATTGCAGGTTTGGGTAAAATGTTTGCGGTCATAAGCCTCCGGTAAAACCTGATCCAACTCATCCTCAATCGACACCTTAACTTGCGCTCGCGTTCGCTGATGTTTTTTCCAGTCTATTACTAACTTCTCTTGTTTCAACTTTTCTAATAATTCGGTTACTCCTTTCTTAATCCGTTCTTTTTGAGCATCAGTCAATTCTTCGGGCTTCTCTTCCACAATCAAATCAAAAATCGCCAGCTGCTCATCGTCCAGGTTTTCCCGATAATGACGTTCTTCTTCCTCCTGCAAGTCACTCATAAATTCCATTAATTCTTTGAATAGCTCTTCTGCGTTGACACTGTAGGCATTATAATTTTCAATCATCTCCTCAAAACGTTCTTTAAAGTTAATACGCGTACGATTTTGCTGCACCATCGATTTGACCCGTTGCTCAATCATTGCTTTTAGCTTCTCCACCTCCAAATGCTTGTGTTTCTTTTTCGCAAACTGCTCTTTCAGTTTTTCAATATCTATTTGGCTCAAATCAAGTACCTGACAGTTATCGGAGGGCTTTATGATATATTTTCCCACTAAAATAGATTCATCAAGCGTTTCTTCTATCTTTTTTCTTACCTCTGACAAGTCATCGGCGGGGGCCGGAGTTAGCGCCTTAATTCGATCTTTGATGGCTTTTAGTGCTGCCCGCTCTTCCATAAACTCTTTGGCCCTGGGGTCCGGCATAATAGCTTTATAAAGACGGTCGACCACGTTTACATGGGCGATGAATTTATTCTTTTGCTCCTCATTCAGCAACACTTCTTCAGCTTGGTCATCCACGCTGTCGCTTAATTCTTGATAATCAGCAAGCGTTTTGGCCATATTGTCCAAAAACTTGGTTTGTTCAAAGCCCTCACTATCAATAATCTTGTCTAACTTTACTCCCTTCTCTTTGCAAAATTTTCGGGCTTCCTTAATCGCTTTTTTTAACTCTTCAATCAGCGTTTCTTTCTGTTGGACGGGTACCGTACCCCCTTCCTTATCCGTTTGTCCTGTGGCGTACTTAGCCAATGCTTTCTTCAGCTTTCGGAAGACCCCCACATAATCCACGATCAGCCCGTTGTTTTTATCTTCATAGACCCGGTTGACGCGAGCAATCGTTTGCATGAGGGTGTGGTTTTTCATGGGCTTGTCAAGGTAAAGAGTCGATAAGGGCGGGCAGTCAAAACCCGTGATCCACATGGCACAAAGGAATACTAACCGGAAGGGATCATCCGGGTCCTTAAATCGTTTGTCCATGTCGTATTTTTCCATCTTTTCCCGGTGAGGACGAATATCTAATCCTTCTTCGTCAAACTCTTTGATCTCATTTTGCGATTTAGAAATGACCACCGCCATCTCCGTTTCCTCCATATAATGGAGCTTTTCTAACAGTTGGTCCTGTTCTTCACCGCTGCTTTTGTCGATCTTATCTTTTAACCGTTGCTTTTTCGCCTCCCACTCTTTTTGTACCAAATCATGCATGCGAACAGCGGTGAAGCGGTCAATGGATATCACCATCCCTTTCCCAAGAAATCCCCGGTCCGGGAAATGGTCTACAATATCTTGGGCAATCTTCTCCAATCGCTCCTTCCGGGTAATGAGATGATATTGC
>CAZIGO010000238.1:0-3687 GCA_964538595.1 uncultured Chitinophagales bacterium
TCTTTGAAATTATATTGACCGGCATTGGTGGCACTGATCGTTACGGAAGTGCTGTTCGTTTTATTAGCATCATCGCCGGAACCGTCCACACTTTCAGCATCCCACGTACCTTCGAGTTTGTTAGTTAATTGTTTTTTATCGGAACAGGAAGTGGCAATAAAACCAATCAGTACGAGTAGTAATGTCCATTGCGGGAATCGTTTTATAAAATTCATGATTAACAATTTTGGTGAATAAATGATAGCAAAAACACTTTTCTATGAGTGTTTTCTATCTTTTCTCTACTATATAGATGGCGAATAGGGGAGAAGGGTTGTCTGAATTAGAAGGGTAAAATCAACAAGTATAAGGCAAATCTTACAAGTTCAGTTTACTGGACCTTTTTTAAGATAATGTTGTAGTAATGCTCGTTGTTTAATTTAGCTTTGAGCCAAGCGCTGTAATTGATGGTTTCGTTGGAGCCGGGGGAGAAACTGGGGTATTGCTCTATAAAATGGTGAAGGGGTTGCGTCACTTTTTCATTATTATAGGGGGCGGTGTATTTGATAATCTTGTTTAAAATTTTGAGAAACGCTTTATCTTTCTTGTGAGCATCAGTTTTTAAGAGGGAGCGAAACTTTCGTTTTATTTCTTTAATGTTATATACTACGTAATCGATATTGTTATCTTCATAGTGCAATATTATTTCCACGATAGAAACAGAAAGTTTCCAGGGATCTGATAATTTATCATACACGTCTTTAGTAAATAAGTGCGATAAATTGTAAATGGCTTTGTTGAGATTATTATCACAATAATAAAAGAGGGCTAAATTGATGTGCAAACCAATGTCATAAAAATTAGTGCCCGCATATTTGGTTTCTTTTTTGAGTTCCTCTAATAATTCAATGGCCTTTTTATTTTGATTCGTTAAGTTGTGATAAAAGGCCAAGCTTTGGTAATATGTCCAGATGTATTTATCGTAATACAGGTTATTGTAAGCCTGTAATGCCTTATGGAGTTTTTCGAGGTAATCCGGGGTTTTATCAAATTTATTATTTCGAAACAGCGTAATGATGATCCAGGAGAGAATGATAATTTTGTCTTCATGAGTAGATTTCGAGAAAAAATTTTCTTCTTCAAAGCGGGCAAGTGTATTAGTCAGGTAGATCTCTAATGATTCTAGTTCATTTTGCTGCAGCAGCTTGTTACGAACACATTCATGAATTTGTAATTGGATCCGCGGGATCTGGTATAGTTCGTTGGTAATGTCTAAATCATCTTGAATTTTATCTAATTGCTCTAATACATTTTTATCGGTTTCTGAAAAATTGGTCTGCTTTAGTTTATAATTTAGTTGAGCTATAAGGTGGTTAGTTTGGTAGACCAGCTCATATTTTTTTGCATTTTCCTCTCTTTTTTTGATGTAAGGTTCCGGATCGATTTCATCATAATTACGGCAAATGGCAATAACTTGATCATAGATCAGGTTGAGCAATTCATAATATTCTTGTTTTTTAGCTTTTCGCTCAGCTTTTCGTAATAAGTAAATCGCTTGGCGATAAAGGGATTTGTAAGAAAATAATTTTGCCAGCGCCATGTAATTGTGAATACGAACTTGTTCATCGACATTGAAGTGTAAGTACAGTAGGCTCCGCTGGATATCCTCTAATAAGCGGTTTTTTAAGCGGTAATAAGCATTTCTGTTGTCTTCACCGAATAATGCTTTTACCAATTCCGGGTCGTTTTCCTCATACTCTCCTTGTTTGATATAATCAAAGAGTTGAACAATCTTACGCTTTTTCTTTTTTTTATGCTTTATACGATTGGCAAATATCTTGTAATTGCGAATTTCTTCCTTATTTAAATTCCTTATAATCTCTGTCAAATGCTTCATTCAAACGTATTTCTTTTTGGAAATGTAAGAAAATAGTTTGAGAGTGGCAAAATTATATAAAATTTAGTATATTAGGTATAGGAAAAAAATTTAAAATGTATGCGTAATATTTACAAATTAGGTTGTACTGTCATACTTATTGTTCTCTTGGTTGTCGGGCAGAGTACTCTTTTCGCTCAAAAGGCCAGTGGTTCTGCTCAAGAGCAAAGATATGATATAGAATTTGTCAATTTTCAATTAGCCGATACTACGGTAATGGGAGATACTGAATTACTGGAGGGAACCATAAAAAATAACGGCCCCCAACGCTTTGTGGGTAAAATAAAGCTCCATTTTCTCATTACTGATTCTATGATTTCACCAGGGGATATTGACAACTATTCTGCTTTACAACCCGATATAACCAAACAAACTTCTTCTTTAAAATTAGCAGTGGATGAGGGACAGGATGTGGAATTTTACCTGCCGATTGATGAAAATAACTTTAAAGCAGCAGCACCGCATGGAACACTAATATGGCCGACCATAGTCTATTCCGGTGATGATCAAGGTAATGACATAAATCATGCTAACAACCGAGTAGCCAAAAGTATTTATGTATTAGGAGAGGATGAGCATGCATCTGAGGGAACGCGACAAACCACTGGTATTGACCCTCAATCAAACGAATCTTCTTTTACCATCTATCCTAACCCAACGACTTCTAGTATCAAGCTTACTATTAATGAAACTCAATCTACGCCTTCGCTCGTCCGATTGATCAATATGAAAGGACAAATAGTAAAGGAGATCCATTGGAGTGAATCTCAAAAAACCGACCAGATTTCGGTAGCTGATTTATCGCCGGGCCTTTATAAAGTACGTGTGGAAAGAGGGCAAGCCGCTCCCTTGCAGCGTAGCATATTAATCAGCGAATAGCTTATCTAATGGTGATAGGGCACTCCTTTTATGATAGTAATCGCCCGGTATAATTGCTCCATAAACAATAGCCGGACCATTTGATGGGAGTAAGTCATCCGTGATAAAGATAAAGTAAGAGTGGCTTTTTTCTTCAATGAAGTTGTGACCCCATATGGCCCACCAATGACGAAAACGGGTTTGGTGGAGTAGTAATTAAAATGGTATTGTAAGATCTTACTAAAGTTTTCTGAATCGTATTGCTTCCCATGCTGATCCAACAAAATAAGGTGCTCTTTCTCTAAATTAATATTAGCTAATAATTTCTCTTCTTCTTGCTTGATCGTTTTATGTGTACTTTGTTGGGGGCTGCCTTTGCCCGGCAATTTGTGAAATAATGCATCAAACGTTATATATTTTTGTATACGCTTTTGATAATAATTGACCCCTTCAGCAATAAAATCTTTCTGATGTTTCCCTATTCCAATAAGCCTGATTTGCATGGTTACTTTCTGCGTTATAATTTAAGAGACAAAATTGAACACTGTTTCGGTTTCTAGCCCGGTAGCTATCCTTGTTAAATCAGTATTAGTGAAGGTATTAAAAATATAGATGCAGCAAAATTATGTCAGGTATTTTTGTGATTGTTTACTGAGAACGAGGGAATGAATAGATCTTGATTACTCTATTTTATGCCAGTAGGGAAAAATCAGGTTTATATTTCTGTGGAGTACGGAAAATTTCTTAAAATTGTAGGGCAGATAGGATAACAGGATTGTATTCCTATTTTAAATTTTATACGGCTCCGTAGCTCAACTGGACAGAGCACAGCGTTGCGGACGCTGAGGCTGGGGGTTCGAATCCTCCCAGGGTCGCTATTTACTTCCTTCCCAAAATCCCCCGAGGTGGGATAA
>CAZIGO010000239.1:0-2355 GCA_964538595.1 uncultured Chitinophagales bacterium
ATTATATAACTACTATTTTAAATATGCGTACCAAAGGATTGTCTATGAATCGGCTTCCTTTGACAATGTGGGCACTCCTTTTTACCGCTATTTTGGCGGTACTCTCTTTTCCTGTTTTATTAGCAGCGGCAGTCTTACTTATTTTTGATCGAGGGTTGGGTACCAGTTTTTTTCTGGCGGATATCTTTATTGGTGGTCAAGCCTTGCCTTATACTGATGGTAGCGCTATCCTTTATCAACATCTATTTTGGTTTCTAGGACATCCCGAGGTTTACATTGTAATTTTGCCTGCCTTTGGAATTATATCAGAAGTTATTTCTACAAATTCTCGAAAACCCATTTTTGGTTATAAAGCGATGGTATTATCCATCTTTGCTATTTCTATCTTATCCTTTGTTGTTTGGGCGCATCACATGTTTGTAACAGGAATGAACCCCTTCCTGGGTTCGGTGTTTATGTTCTTAACCCTGCTGATAGCTGTACCTTCTGCTATTAAAGTCTTTAACTGGATCACTACGTTATGGCGAGGAAAGATAAAACTCACACCGGCTATGCTTTTCGCTATTGGCTTCGTTTCTACTTTTATATCAGGAGGTTTGACGGGCATATTTTTAGGAAATTCGGCTATTGATATTCAATTACATGATACCTACTTTATCGTAGCTCACTTTCATATTGTTATGGCTCTTTCTGCTATATTTGGTATGTATGCCGGCATCTATCATTGGTTCCCCAAGATGTTTGGTCGTTTTATGAATAATACCGCGGGCTATATACACTTTTTCGCTACGATTATTTGTGCGTATGCTGTCTTTTGGCCCATGCATTATATGGGAATAGCAGGGGTTCCCCGCCGATACTACAGCTTTGATGCTTTTCAAACCTTTAACCAGTTTGGTGATTTGAATGTGTTTATTACAATAGCAGCATTTGCAGGATTTGCAACTCAATTACTTTTCTTGTTTAACTTTTTTCACAGTATGTATTTTGGTCGTAAAGTTCAAGAAAAGAACCCTTGGAAATCAACTACACTGGAATGGACCACTCCTATTGAAGTAGGACATGGCAATTGGCCCGGTAAGATTCCTGAAGTGCACCGGTGGCCCTATGATTTTAGTAAACCTAACGGAAAAGAAGAAGATTTCATTCCCCAAACACAACCCAAACGGGAGGAAGAAAAAGAAGAACCTGCAAAAGTCACGACCTCATAATAGTTTTAAAATGATAGTTTGTTGTTAGCAAAAACACATACACAGTCTCTGGCTGCTACGTTAATAAGTAAAGTAAGCGACTATACCCAACTGGTAAAAGTACGGCTAACCAGTCTAGTCGTGTTTTCCTCTATGATGGGGTATCTGTTGGGAATGAATGGGGTTTTTAATATTCCGGAGATTTTGCTTTTGACCGTTGGTGGTTTTAGTGTAACCGGTGGGGCTAATTCGATCAATCAAATATTGGAACGTCATTACGATAATAAAATGGAACGGACTGCAAATCGTCCTCTCCCCGCCAATCGAATTACCGTATTGGAAGCCGCCACTGTAGCGCTCATACTTTCTATAATAGGGGCAGCAACCCTCTTTTTTTTAGATCCTCTCTGCATGGTATTAGGGTTACTGGCATTAGTTATATATGCCTTCTTATATACTCCCCTTAAGCGGATATCATCGACCGCTGTTATTGTAGGAGCTATACCTGGCGCTTTACCCGCTGTTATAGGATGGGCAGGAGCCACTCATTCAATTGGTATGGTAGCTTGGTTACTATTTGCTATTCAATTTGTTTGGCAGTTTCCTCATACTTGGGCGATTGCTTGGATGCTTCATGAAGATTATGAAAAGGCGGGCTTTAAAATGTTACCTTCTAATAAAGCCCCGGGAAAATTTTCTGCTCTTCAAATATTTGTGTACACCTTATTGCTGTTACCGGTAAGTTTATTACCGGCCAAATTTGGTGTTACAGGAATTTTTTCTACCGTTATCGTTTTAATCGCCGGGTTGGCATTTATTGCGACTACGGTTAAACTTTATAGAGAATGTTCAAAAAATGCAGCTCTAGTTGTAATGCTGGGATCATTTGTTTATTTACCATTGGTGCAATTAGCTCTTGTTATGGATAAATTATTTTTTGTATAACTTATGCAATCAACTATCACTTTGCAAAGGAAGAATCAGAAGCAAGCCGGCGTCCATCCACATAAGTTTTTGTTGTGGATGACAATCGCCAGTATGGTAATGCTGTTTGCGTCTTTTACAAGTGCCTATATCGTTCGTAAGTCGGCGGGGGAATGGCTGGTATTTGAATTACCTTCTATCTTCTGGTGGAGCACAATAGTGATTTTTGTTAGCAGTATCA
>CAZIGO010000239.1:2416-2656 GCA_964538595.1 uncultured Chitinophagales bacterium
CTATAACGCTATTAAAAAAGGGAAACGAACCGTATTCTATGTCACTACTTTTCTAACTTTATTATTGGGGGCTATGTTTGCTTTCATGCAATGGCAAGGATGGCAAATATTGACTGGACAAGGAATTTATTTAAGTGGCAATCCTTCCGCTTCTTTTGTTTATGTCATTACTGGAGCACATGTGGTGCATGTGTTGGGGGGCTTGTTATTTTTGCTCGCTATGTTAATAAAAGGATGGCG
>CAZIGO010000239.1:2666-2974 GCA_964538595.1 uncultured Chitinophagales bacterium
ACAACTTACTGGCATTTTATGGATGGTCTATGGATTTATTTGTTTTTCTTTTTACTTTTTAATTGAAAAGACAAGTTGTAAATTATTTTTTATGGCTACATCAGCAACATCAGTTCAAGATTCAAAACAACAGTTATGGTCCGGTGGTAAATCCCCCTTCGGTACCTCATGGGGAAAATTAATGATGTGGATATTTCTAGTTTCTGATGCCTTTACTTTCGCTGGATTATTAATTTCTTATGGAACTATTCGTTTTAGTAGTGCTACATGGGCTGATCCTGAACAGGTGTTTTCTGCCTTTCCTGGCT
>CAZIGO010000239.1:2984-3630 GCA_964538595.1 uncultured Chitinophagales bacterium
ATGCATTTACCGCTTATGTTTGTAAGCTTAATGACTTTTATTTTAATATTAAGTAGTGTAACTATGGTACGGGCGGTGCAGGAAGGTCATCGTAAAAACAAGCAAGGTGTTGTAGTTTGGTTGTTACTTACTATTGTTGGTGGGGCGATGTTTTTGGGATGCCAGGCTTGGGAATGGACTCACATGATTACTCATGGCACTACTATTAGCGGGAATCCTTATGGACCCGCTGCTTTTGGTCAGTTCTTTTTTCTGATTACTGGGTTCCATGGTTTTCACGTCTTTTCAGGAGTTGGACTGAATATCGTTACTTGTGCTTTGGTAGGGAGAGGATATTTTGATAATTATGACAGTTATAGTATTGTAGAAAATGTGGGTTTATACTGGCACTTTGTTGACTTAGTATGGGTATTTGTTTTCTTAGCATTTTATTTGCTGTAACTTGTAAAAATTAATTACAACACTTAAATTTATAAATAATTATGGCAGGTGATCAATCTTATAATGAAGCAATCCGTACGGTTTGGCGTACTACTTTGATATTAGCCATTGTAACTATCATTGAAGTTATTGGAGTGTTAGTGTATCCGGATGCCGCTCCCCGCTTACCATTAAACCTGTTTGTGATTATATTAACACTGGTAAA
>CAZIGO010000240.1:0-3625 GCA_964538595.1 uncultured Chitinophagales bacterium
AAGCTATAGCGCGGGGGGAAGAATGTTTATATGAAGCCGGTTTTTATTATGATGATTTGTTGGTGCTTTCGGATATGCTCGTTAAAAAGAATGGGAAATGGAGCGTGTATGAAGTGAAGATGTCCACTAGGGTGAAGGAACAATATATATTAGATGGGGCGATTCAATACTATGTCATCCAAAATAGTAAGATACCCATAGACCGCTTTTACTTAGTACATATTGATAATGATTATGTGCGAGAAGGGGAGTTGGATGTTGATCAATTATTCCAGATCAATGATATAACAGAGAAAGTAACAGCACAGCAAAATAATATTTCAAAGATGCTCCGGTCCTTCCGCCGTTATTTGCGGCAAAATACAATACCGGATATTCCTATAGGACAACAATGTTTTGATCCTTATGAGTGTGATTTTAGAGGCTATTGTTGGCAATCAGTGCCGGCGAATTCTGTGTTTGATATCTATGGGTTAAAGAAAGATAAAAAGTTTGAATTGTATCATAGCGGCTATCAAACGATGCAGCAACTACCAGAAGTGGCTGACTTAAATGAAAAACAACGATTACAGGTAAGTTGTCATGTTAACGAGGAAGCATATATCGATAAGAAAGGAATAAAACGCTTTTTGGATAAACTGACATATCCATTACATTTTTTGGATTTTGAAACATTTCAACCCCCTATTCCTCTTTTTGATAAATCACATCCTTACCAGCAGATTCCCTTTCAATACTCATTGCACCGAAAACGTTCTTCGAGAGGTATGGTAGAGCATATGGGGTATCTGGCAGCGGCCCGGGGAGATCCTCGCTTTCCATTGGTCGATCATTTATTACGTCAACTCGGTCAAAAAGGAAGTATAATTGCCTATCATACTTCTTTTGAAAAGAAATGTTTAAAAGAAATAGGCTATTATTTCCCGACCTATGAGGAAAAAATACAATCCCTTCAATCGCGGTGGATCGATTTGAAACTACCGTTTAAGAATATGTATTATTATAGCCCGGCCATGAGAGGTTCTTTTTCATTGAAGTCAGTACTTCCTGCCCTTGTGCCGGAGCTCAGCTATGATGCTTTAGCTATACAAGAAGGGACGGGGGCCAGCCGGGCATTTGAAGTTATGCGCTCTACTAAAGATCAACGAAAAGTCAAACAGCTTCGCCAGCAGTTATGGCATTATTGTAAACGGGATACTTATGCCCTTGTTAAATTGTTGGAATAATCAATGTAAACAATAAAGCTTTAACGGATTACTATAAATTTGCTTAATTTTCTATAAATTAATTTAGATGTTGAAAAACAGTTATCCTATGTCATACAACGGATTTATGAGAATGGTGGTATTTTTTACTTTTCTTTTTAGTGGAGGATTTATAACTATTGATAAAAGTTATGCTCAAATAAATCCAATAGCCGCCGGCAATGGTCATGCTTTAGCTATCTGCCAGGATAGTAGTGGGTTATCATGGGGGCGAAACGTAGTGGGGCAATTAGGAGATGGCACAACTCAAAGTGATTCGGTACCAGGAGCCATTATTAATATTAAACATATTCGTTCTATGGATGGGGGTAGAGTGCATACTATTGCAGTAGCTTCCGATAGTACTGTTTGGGGGTGGGAGATAATTCTTATAATCAGTTGGGGAAGGATAGTTTGATTGGAACGGATACGACGGATCCTCTCCAGGTTAATAATTTAACAGGGGTGGTGGCAGTGGCGGCTGGCTTAAGCCATACGTTGGCATTGCAAGCTAATGGAACAATCAAGAGTTGGGGATATAACAATTCAGGACAATTAGGAAATGGCACCTATATTGATACAGCCGAGCCAGTTACCGTTAAAGGGTTAAGTAATGTTATTGAAATTGCAGGAGGTGCTCAAATATCAGTAGCATTGGATGAAGCAGGACAAGTGTGGTGCTGGGGAGATAATTTTTATGGTCAGTTGGGAATTGGTAACACATCAGTAAGTGATACCAGTGTACCGGTAAGAGTCCCCAATTTGAATAATGTGGTTGATATAGGAGTAGGGGAAGATCATATATTAGCTTTACAAGCGGATGGAACAATATGGAGTTGGGGAAATAATTATGCCGGTCAATTGGGAGATAGTACTACACAAGACGCTTTTGCACCGGTGAAAGTAGAACTGATAAATGACGCAATTGCTGTTGCAGCCGGCAGTCACCATTCGTTAGCTCTGACGAAATCCGGCAAAGTTTGGACATGGGGTAGGAATTTAAGCGGACAATTAGGAGATGGAACTACCAATACCGATTCTGTGCCTTCTGTCGTGAGTGGTGTAGATAGTGTAATAACTTTAACAGGTGGACAATACCATTCCCGGGTACTGACACAGAAAAATGCTTTGTGGTCGTGGGGAGGCAATCCAGATGGCCAACTCGGCGATAATTCTACTGTCGATCGCTTGACACCCGTACAAACTTTTGTGTCATGTCCTATTAAGCAGCCCTGCCGGGTATGGGATACTATGGATGTGGTAGCTTGTAATAATTTTGTATCGCCTTCCACAGCCGATACTTTTTATTCCAGCGGTACTTATACGGACAGGATCACTACTCGCTATTGCGATACAGTGTTGACAATAAACTTGACTCTCCATTCCCCCAGTTCCGATACAATAACAGCCAGTGCTTGCAATAATTACACTGTTCCCAGTGGAGATGAAACCTACACGACCTCAGGTATGTATGCAGATACAATCTCCAATTATGTGGGCTGTGATAGCTTGTTAACCATTGACTTGACGGTTCATAATGCTACGTATGATACCCTTTACCCTTCTTTTTGTGATAGTTTTACTGTTCCCAGTGGTGACGAAACCTATGAGACGGCCGGTACTTATAATGATACACTTATCAATTATCAGGGTTGTGATAGTTTAATTACAATTTATTTAAAGGAAAAGACCAAGCATGTGAGTGGACAGGTTTTTCAGCCGAATGGAGACACGATACAAGACAGTACCTACATTTATGCACTTCAAATAGATAGTGGTCAACGAACAGCTACTGTCCAAGGACGGGATACCTTGCTTAATCAATCTAACTATAACGTTTCTATTACTTGCGGCAGATACTTGATTTTAGCTGTACCAACCAGTTTCCAATACCGGAGTTATTTAGCCACTTATTATGGCGATGTTGTACAATGGGGACAAGCCAAGCGTTTATCTCCCTTTCAAGATACCGCTCAAATAGATATAAAACTGCAAAAACAAACAGTAGGGGATACGTCAGGGAAGGGATCAATTCGCGGAAGAGTTTTAGAAGGTGCAGGGTATCAAGGTAATAAGCGAAGTCCGGGAGATTGGCTGGCGAATGTAAATTGTGCTATTGTTGAAACGGGTAGGGATAGTATATATCGTACTACTCTTTCGGATTCTTCCGGTTACTTCGAATTTAACGGTATTACCGCCGGTCAATACAATATTATGGTGGACGTGCCTGGCAAACCCGTTGATACTACCGGCCTAAATGATTTTGATATTCAATCTTCCGGTTCGATTTATGATTCTGTTATCGTACAAGTGGATTCACAGGAAGTATCTGTAATCAATAAAAGATTGGATAGTTTAAGCGCTATCAGTACTCCTACATC
>CAZIGO010000241.1:0-3615 GCA_964538595.1 uncultured Chitinophagales bacterium
GTGTCCTCGAATTCGGTATAGTCGTGTTGAAAGTTATTGAAATGCGCCTGTCGAATAGTTAAAGGACCCAATAACCAATATAAGAGATCGACAAAGTGACTAAATTGTGTAAAAAGTGGACCGCCATCTAAAGCAAGAGTGCCCCGCCATTGGCGTTGGTTGTAATATAATTTATTACGGTTCCAGTAACAATTGACCTGTACCAAGTACAATTCCCCGAGCTGTTCGTCTTCAATGATACCTTTTAACCATTGAGCCGGGGGGGTATAGCGGTTTTGAGTAACGCAAAAAACATGCTGCCCTGTTGTCGTTATCTTGTCTACGATCTTTTGGGTAGCGGAGGAAGAGAGGCCGAGCGGCTTTTCACAGACGACATGCCACCCCTGCGAAAGAGCCCTGATCGTTTGAGGTACGTGGAGTCCGTTGGGAGTACAAATATGAACGACGTCCAGGTCCGGACCGGCTTCAACTAAGGCTTCGAAGCCCGGGTAAAAGGTACAGTCATATTCGGAAGGGATCCCTTCTTTTACGGCTGTGTCACTATCGGCTATAGCCGTGACTTGGGCATGGGGGTGTTCGTGGAGTAAGGCAGCATGGCGTTTCCCGATATTACCGTATCCGACAATACCGAACTGGTAAGAAGTACTCATATTGTAGCATCTTGTACGATAAACCAGGGATTTTTTAATTGTTTTTTATTGTACGTCAGCGGTTTGTCTCCATTCTCATGTTGAAACACTTGTCGCTCCGCTTGTTCAGCAATAGCTTGTCCGGCTGCCGTGTCCCATTCCATAGTCGGCCCGAAGCGCGGGTATACATTGGCTTCTCCTTCGGCGACTAAGCAAAGCTTAAGCGAACTACCTTTGGGGACGACTTGTACATCGTCATATTCTTTTTTGAGGTCGTCGATAAAGGCCTGTGTGGGATCGTTGATGTGGGAGCGACTGGCGACAACCCGTACCGTCTTTTTATCGGTAGGGGTAGTATGAGGGAGTTGTTGGCCTTGCTCAATCATCGTATCGAGGGAGGGGAGGGAGGTGTCGTCGGATAACTGGTATTTATAACTGCCGATATGGGGGCCGGCAAAGTAGAAGAGGCGCTCTGCCGGTACATATATTACTCCTAATACCGGGCGTTTGCCTTCGACCAACGCAATGTTAACCGTAAATTCTCCGTTTTTCTTAATAAATTCTTTGGTACCGTCGAGGGGATCGACTAACCAAAATTGGTTCCATTGTTGTCGTTCCTCATAATCGATATCTTTTCCTTCTTCACTGAGGATAGGGATATCGGAATTTTCATTGAGGCGTTGCTTTATAATGCGATCGGCTTTGGTATCGGCTTTGGTGACCGGGCTTTTATCTTCTTTTTCTTGGACGCCAAAGTCGGTTTCGTATACGGTCAAAATAGCCTGGCCGGCATCAAAGGCGGTGGTAATAGCTAATCGAAGCAAATTTTTTTCTGCTTGTCGTTGCATAAGGTACTTTTTGTCAAATTAACAATGAACAGTATTCAAGCCGGTTAGGGAGGCAATAGCATAAATGGTTGTCGAGGAAATATTGGCCGCCCTACCGGTTTATATTTATATGATCATGCCGGCGGCTACCGTATCATTGTTCGATTCATCGATCAGGATCACACTGCCGGTCATTCGGTTGCGCCGATAGCTGTCATAAAAGAGGGGCTCGGTGGTACGTATACGTACCCGGGCAATATCGTTCATCTCAATATTGTCATCATCGTCGATTTGGTGGAGCGTATTAATGTCCACTTTATATTGTATGTCTTTGACAATACACCGGGCATGTTTTGAAGTATGCCGGAGCGCATATTTACCGCGTTTCATCAGCTTTTTGCGTTGATCCATCCAGCAGATCATCAAGTCGATGTCCTGCCCGATATGGGGCATGTTATTTTCCCGGACGAGCATGTCACCGCGACTGATATCGAGTTCGTCGCTCAATTGCATAGTTACCGACATGGGGGCAAAGGCTTCATCCAACTGTCCGTCAAATGTATCGATAGATTCGATTTCGGTCGTAAAACCGGAGGGCAGGGCTACTACTTCGTCGCCCGGTTTGAATACACCACCGGCAATTTGGCCGGAGTAGCCCCGGTAGTCGGGAAAGTCATTAGATTTGGGGCGTATCACGTATTGGACCGGGAAGCGCCGGTCGACGTGGTTGAGGTCACTACCGATGTGAATATTTTCCAGGAGATAAAGGAGGGTCGGGCCATCATACCACGGTGTGTTCTCCGACTTAGAAACTACGTTATCGCCATATAAAGCACTGATAGGAATAAAGTGGATATCTACCACTTCGAGCTTGGCCGCAAAGTCTTCGAACTCTTCCACGATCTCTTCAAATACTTCTTCGTTAAAGTCGACCAAGTCCATTTTGTTGACACAAATGACGAGGTGGGGGATCTGGAGCAGTGAAGCAATAAAAGCGTGGCGATAGGTTTGTTCAATTATACCGTTGCGGGCGTCAACAAGGATCAGGGCTAAGTTAGCAGTCGAAGCACCCGTCACCATATTCCGGGTATATTGGATGTGACCCGGTGTATCGGCAATAATAAATTTCCGTTTCGGCGTGGAGAAATAACGATAGGCCACATCGATGGTAATGCCTTGCTCTCGTTCCGCTTTCAACCCGTCCATTAACAGGGCCAGGTCCATATATTCGTCACCGCGTTGCTTGCTGGTTTCCTTTACTTTATTGATCTGGTCCTGGAAGATCTCTTTACTGTCATACAGCAGCCGGCCGATCAAAGTACTTTTACCATCATCCACACTGCCGGCCGTCGTAAAGCGGAGCAGTTCCATATCCAAATAACTTTCTAAAGAAAGATCTTTTTTTTCTTTCGTTTTACTCATAGAGAATCGTTTTCAGCGTGTTTTAGGGTAGTATAAGTATGAATTAAAAGTAGCCTTTCTTTTTACGGTCTTCCATGGCAGTGTCTGACCGTTTGTCATCGGCACGGTTACCGCGTTCAGTGACGTGGGTGCTGGCTACCTCTTCAATAATTTCCTGGATGGTGGTGGCGTCTGATTCTACGGCCCCGGTACACGTCATGTCTCCGATGGTGCGGAAGCGGACTTTACGCGTATGAGGCTCTTCGTCTTCTTTGAGTTCGAGATATTCAGAGTTGGCCAGTATGATACCGTCCCGTACGATACACTCCCGTTCATGGGCGTAGTAGAGGGGCGGTATTTCGAGTTCTTCTAAGGCAATATATTGCCACACATCCAATTCCGTCCAGTTACTGAGCGGAAAGATACGGAAGTGTTCGCCCATTTTATGCCGTCCGTTAAAGATGTTCCATAGTTCCGGTCGCTGGTTGTTAGGGTCCCATTGCCCGAATTCATCACGGTGAGAAAAGAAGCGCTCTTTGGCTCGCGCCTTTTCTTCGTCGCGACGGGCTCCGCCGATTGCTGCATCAAATTCTTCCTCTTCGATCGTGTCCATCAAGGTAATAGCCTGTATAGCATTCCGCGATGCATTCGGTCCACTCTCTTCCTCGGCCTTTCCTTCGTCGATCGTATCTTGTACTTTGGCGACGATAATGCGGGCGCCCACCTCTTCGACTAAATTATCCCGAAATTCGATAGTC
>CAZIGO010000242.1:0-3607 GCA_964538595.1 uncultured Chitinophagales bacterium
CGCGTCTCCCGGTTTTCGCGAACCACCTTGTTCAGCATATCATTACCGATCATACTCATAAAAGCGCCGGGCACCCCATGACCGGTACAATCAGCAACCGTAAATATCAATTTGTGATCCACTTGTGTCGCCCAGTAAAAATCCCCGGACACCACATCGCGCGGATAATAAAGCACAAAATAGTCCCTAAAAAGTTGGTCGAGCCTTCTCTTTTCCGGTAATATGGCTTGTTGTATACGGCTGGCATACCGAATACTGGCGATCATCTCCTGGTTATGTTGTTCAATTTTTTCCTTCTGGTGCTCGATCTCTTTCGTCCGGTCTCTCACTTCCTCATCTAACTTATTAATCAACGTATCCTTCGCCTCCATCGACTCAAGGACATATATCCTGATCCGCCGGGCAATAATACCTGCTAACACCCCACATACAATAAGAAATCCGCCTTTAACAAAGTTCATCATCACCTCCAATGAAACCATGGTCGTATACTGGAGATAAAAAACTAATGCCACATACCCCACTCCGGATATCCCCCCCACCAGAAAAGGGATATAAAAGTTCAGATGTAGAGAGGCCAGTATAATAAAGAAAAAGTAAGCTATCGTAGGAGGTGAAGAGAGCAACGTACTTGGACCGAACGCGACAAGTAATCCCATTCCCTCCGCTGCATAAAAAACGATAAAAGTGGGGTAAATAGCTTCAAAACTGGCGATCACATATTCAATCCAACGGAAAGCATTTTTCGGTTGACGTACCATCGTTCCAAACCAGCGAGCAGCTCCCCCCTCTAATATCACCAAGAGACTCAAAAAGAAAGGGAGTAACAGTAAAGTGGGGAGAGGTGTATTCCCATAAATCGCCTCCCGAAAAAAAAGAAGGCCCATCAACTCTCCCACCAGCATAATAGTAAAAACCCATGCCAATACGACTGACTTCAAACGTAAATTACGCGCAACAATCCGATAAAGTCCTTCAATATGTATGTTGTCAGTGGACATATTGTATTGCTATAGAATGACCCGCTCTCCCCCGGTTGAAATTTGGAATAATATACAAATTAAACCCGAATGAGTAAAATACTTGATATTAGGCGATCCTCACCGCCGTCCGTTTTTTGCCTTCCCCCCTCCCATGCTTTATTCGGTCAAACTTACTTTTTCAATAAAATTACTTCTTCCTCAATGCCTTAACACGTTTACTAAACTGAAGCTAACAGTATTGCAAAAGGGCTAACAATTACCGAAAGTGATACCCGGATAAGCGCTGCTCCTCTTATTGAGCATGTATGATCAAAGTACTAATTTCCTCCGAACTTCCTGTAGCTTGTAAAGTTACCATTAAAGGGCCGGCCGGCAATCCTTCCATGGACACACTGAATTGTTGACGACCGGTGGACGCCATACGAAAATGTTTATGACGATACTGCGTTCGCCCTTTTACATCTAATATACGAACATCCAGGTCAGTGGGCGCGTTGGAAGTGTTGCTTACCTCCAATTGTAGATTTTGATCCACCGGATTCGGGTATAATCGATGCAAGGTCAAGGCGGTATGCGGAATACGTTTTCCGATACCTGAAACCGTTTTACCCCTGACATGCACTTTTTCAGAATCGGCCTCCACAATAACAGAATCATACTCTGTACCTCCATCACTGATGGTAAAATCATTCAGCCCGGTAGTATCGACCGGTAATCCCGTAACATCAGCATAAATATTATAATTTCCGGGGGGTAAGTTGGCAAATTTGAACGCTCCCGTCGAGTCGGTAGTCGTTGATTGATATATACTATCGCGACCGGTTTCGACAATAGCACAATTCACATTTGCTAAAGGATCGCCTTGAGTGCGTTTATTGGAATAGCCTTTCCCTTCGATCACTTTTCCCCGAATTAAACCATCCCCCCCAGTGGTTTGTTGTCGATCTTGTATTGCTATATCCACGCCCGAAGTATCTGTAAAACCAGGGACAATATGCGCCTTTTCCCACCGTATCATTGAGGGATAGTAAGTTTTTAAAAACATAGTAGAATACTCCGGGACGGCCATTATTAATTGCTGGCCACAAACATTATTTAACTGATAGGTACCGCTACTGATCAGCGTATCTCGCTTCGAAGGGGCAATTTTATTTCTAGCTGTATCGACACGGAATCCACTTAAATAAGTGGTATCAGAAACGATGGTTCCTCCCGGCTCATATACTTTTCCACTAATCTGGTAGCTGGATTTGACCGTTAAATTAATGGTCAATAAACTGTCAAACCCCAGGTAGTTATTAAGTGTATCCGTATAGGTTCCCGAAGTATAATAAGTTTTACGCCCGCTTGGCAACGTAAAACTGTCACAAGCTACCCGGTTCACAGTATCATAGGTAGTAAATATCGGATCAAACCACACTACGTGGTCGGCCCCCGTTTTAGACGATGTAGCCAACACCTCCGGTCCCCCTGTACCATCTACATCCGCGCCAAAAACATCAGTAGCATCATAAATTGTAAAAGGTATTTCATGGGCCGTAAAGTTTTGACTGCTATCATTTTGATACCACAATAAGTGATCTCCGTCGTATTCAGCACTGAGTACATCGTTGTGGCCATTATTATTCATATCAATAGGATAAACACTCTGCGACGGAAAGCTTGTATTGGCAAGTACATGTTGAGTAAAATTGTGTCCGCCTTCGTTTTCATACCACAGTATCTTTTCATCACTACCTCCTGTTTGCGTAAGGATATCAAGCGTATCATCTCCGTTGATATCAGTGGCATAAACATCTTCTGTCCCTGTGAGAGTATCACTAATAATATGAGCGATAAAATTTTGACTGCCGTCATTCTCATACAAGGCCAATTCAAACTCCCCCGTCGTCGTTCCAGAAACAGATAAAACATCCATGTCACCATCTTTGTTCATGTCAGCAGCATATACTTTACTCGGATAATCTGTCGTATCCGAGATTATATATCTGTTGGTAAAATTTCCATTACCATCATTTTCATACCATACAATAGTTGATTCAAACCCTGAGGCCGCTAAAATATCCGTGGTATCATCGCCATTCATATCGGTGGCAAAAGGACTTTTTAATCCGAAAAGTTTATAAGAAATAATATGTTCAGTAAAATTTTGGCTGCCATCATTTTCAAACCATACCACAGTAGAGTCCAATGATGAAGTAGTGATTACGTCTATATTACCATCCTCATTCACATCTTCAGCAAAAATCTCTAAGTAGGCCGATATGGAATCAGTAATAAGAATTTCTTTAAAATTTCCCCCACCGTTGTTTTCAAATAAAACCACCATCGTATCATTGGCTACTACCACATCAACGGCCCCGTTGGAACTTATATCTTTGGCAAATAACGTTTGGGCATTCCCCATCGTATCTGAAATCACGTTTTTATTCCAACCCGGTTGAGCTTTAACTTGATAAGCAAGGGAAAAAGTAAAAATTATCACCAATAAGGTATATTTTTTTACACCGAATACATTAAAGTTATTGAGTATAAAGGGTTTTGAAAAAGCGGGGTCTGTTTTCATATATCTTATTTTATAAAGAAATTTATTGATATACAGAAATATAAAATTAATTTAAACC
>CAZIGO010000243.1:0-3603 GCA_964538595.1 uncultured Chitinophagales bacterium
AGGTCACTGACATGGTATTTCCAATTAAGATCAAATTTGCGAATAGCCTTTTTCCAATTTCGCTTGCTTTTATCTAATGAAACACTAAAAACAGTAAAACTGTCAGCATTTTTGAAAGATTTGTCTTTAAAGTTTTTATAAAGCTTTTTAAGCTTCGGAAGTTTGGCTAAACAGGGGCGACACCACGAAGCCCAGAAATCGATTAATACAAGGTTCCCTTCTAAGTCTGACAACCTTAATGTGTCTCCTTGTGGATTAAGTTGGGCTATTTCAGGGGCCTTATCTCCTTTACCTACTTTATCGGTAGTGGTGGGTGCTGAGTTCGTAGATTGATAAACGCCGAAGCCGGCCAACAGGAAAAGAGCGACACTACTGAATATATAAATAGTTTTCTTTTTCATTGCTTTGTTGATTTTTTATTTCCTTTTTCAAAAATATCGGCCAGTTTTTTATGTAGGCGTTGCCCCCGCAAATTTTTGGCCATTATATTTCCTTCGCGATCAATTAAATAGGCAGCCGGGATGCTTGATATATTATATTTATTTGCGGCTCTTGAGTTCCAGCCTTTTAAATCACTAACGTGATTATCCCACATAAGATTGTCTTGCTTGATTGCTCGTACCCAGCGTTTCTTATGTTTGTCTAATGAGACACTATATATGGTAAATCCTTTATCTTTATATTTTTTGTAAGCTTTAACCAATTTGGGGTTTGCAATACGGCATGGTTTACACCAAGAAGCCCAGAAGTCTAGCAGCACCACTTTGCCTTCCAGTGAAGATAAGGCGATGGTATCCCCTTCCGGATTGGGAAGACGGATGTCTTGTGCCGGTTGTCCCTTGGCAAATTTATGAAGCTTATTGATTTTTTGGCTGATTGACCTTACAACAGGGGAAGTATATTCTTTTTTAACATTATCTACCACTGTCTTGATCTGTTTAATATCCTGGTTAGGATTAAGATGACTTACCGCATATAAACGAACGACCGGGTTCTTACAAGTATCCAGCATTCCCTCAAAAAATTGGCGATAATTTTCCATTAGTTGTTTGAATTGCTGTTGCATTGCCGTTTTAATAGAATCCACATCACCGCCTTTTTGTTGAGCTTGACGGGCATTTTTTTGGAGTTGAGTAATATCGCTATAAGTTTTGTTTATCTTATGAGCGATATTTTGGACAGTTGAAGCACCGGCAGGTCCCTTAATTTTATATTGGCCAATTTGTTGAGCATTACCGTTGAAAGTTATTGTAGAGTTATCCATCAGGATTTGAATGGTAGTCTCTGTACCTCGTCGCATAGGTGGATAAACGCGAGGGATGATTTTAGCTCTATCCGTTCCTACTCGCAATTGATAGATCCCTTTATTCTTTAACTTCCCTTCCATACGAAAATGGCCATCACCCTGAATAGTAGCAGTATCTATGATCCTTGTCTTTTGTTTTACCCATGCCGGGGCCCAACTTTCTAAAAAGAGCTTTTTATTAGCAGCGTTTTGTATTGTTCCTTCTAATACATAGCCCTCTTGCTGCTCTTGGGGGCCCGAACAATGAATTCCTAAAAAAGCAATAAACGTAACAAATAACCAAAGTCTATTTTGCATAAGAGGTTTATTTTTCTTCTAAAGTTTTTTCTAATAATTGATTCGCCACTTTAGGATTAGCTTTACCCTTTGTCTTCTCCATAATACGCCCCATAAACATCCCGATCAATCCTTTTTTACCATTTTTGTATTCTTCTACTTTATCCGGATGGTTTTTTAATACTTCGTCGATGAGTTCCTTTATCTCTTCTTCTGCAATATCTTGGATAATATTTTTTTCTTCAGCTATCTGCTCTGGGTCGGCTTTGGGGGATTCCAGCATTTCCGGATAAATCTCTTGTTCGGCTTTGGAGTTACTTACTTTATCACTTTCGACAAGTTCGATCAATTGGGCAATTTTGGCAGCAGGAATCGGAAATCGCTCCATGGTAACTGCCTTATCATTGAGATAGGAGCGTATAGGACCCATGACCCAGTTGGATGCTGCTTTATAATGGTCCGTATGTTCAATAATAGATTCAAAAAATAATGCAGTACCCTTGTCATCAGTGATAACCTTGGCATCATAGGCTGGCAACCCAAGTTGTTCGGTGTATTTATTATATAGTTCCTCAGGTAAGGCCGGCATTTCTTTTTGGATGGCTTCGATGGTAGCGGGTTCTATCTTTATTGGGGGTAAATCGGGTTCGGGGAAAAAACGGTAATCATGGGCCATTTCCTTACTTCGCATAGTAAAAGTATATCCTTCAACAGCATTGAATCCTCGTGTGTCTTGTTGTATCGTGCCCCCTTCTTCTATTTTTTCAATTTGTCGTTTAATTTCAAACTCTAATGCCCGTTGCACATTGCGCATAGAGTTCATATTTTTAACTTCCACTTTATCACCAAATGATTCATCAGATTTAGGTCGTACTGACACATTGGCATCACAACGTAAACTGCCTTCTTCCATGTTCCCGTCCGAAATTTCTAAGTAGCGGACAAGTTGGCGGAGTTTTTGGACAAAGCGATAAGCTTCTTGCGGAGTGCGCATGTCCGGTTCGGTGACTAATTCTAACAGGGGGACGCCGGCCCGGTTAAGGTCAATAAGCGAATAGTAAGGGTCTTGTTCGTGAATACTCTTCCCAGAGTCCTCCTCCATATGAATACGAGTAATGCCGACTTGCATGGAGCCTTGTTCTTTATGAAGAATAACCGTTCCGTCAGAACAGATCGGTGTATCATACTGAGAGATTTGATACCCTTTGGGAAGATCAGCATAGAAGTAATTCTTACGGGCAAATCGATTGTATTTGTTGATTTTACAATTACAAGCTAGTCCCAACTTGATTGCATATTCTATAACCCGTTTATTCATTTTGGGGAGCGTACCGGGATGTCCCATGCTGATAGGACTTATTAAGGTGTTGGGAGGGGCTCCGTATCGGGCTTGGTCTGAGGAAAAAGCTTTACTTTGCGTTGAAAGTTGCACGTGCAACTCTAATCCGATAATAGCCTCATATTGATCAAAATCTGGCATAATTGTCGTATTCAGTTCTTAACAAAGATAATATTAAGTTGGGAGAGCCGAAAATATTAACTTCTTTAACAAATTATTGGTTCCCCGGCTTATGATTGAATATCTGTGACCATTTTTTGGGCTTTTTCCAGTGCTTGAGGCAAACCGGAAGTATCTTTACCACCGGCTTGAGCAAATATAGCTCGCCCTCCTCCGCCTCCTTTGATTTCTTGGGCCAACTCCTTTATTAGTTCGCCGGCATTCCAGTCTTTTTGTTCAACCAGGTCATCACTGAGTGCCATGGCCAATAAAGGTTTATTTTTTTGCTGGGTCGCTAACACTAAAAACAGGTGGTCCTGCTCTTTTCGAAGTTGGAAAGCTAATTGCTGTAACAGATCTGAAGAGATACCCGGCACTTGTTCAATGATGTAATTGATTCCATTATGGCGTTGTAATTGAGCAGTCAATTGATCTTTTAATAATTGAGCTTGTTTTTTATTGAGGGCATCTACTTGTTTTTTAAGGGAATTTTTCTTTTCTAATAAATTTTGTACCCCTTGTT
>CAZIGO010000244.1:0-3596 GCA_964538595.1 uncultured Chitinophagales bacterium
CCTTCGTTAACATATTAATTAAAAACACGCATCATGGGACGATGAGTAACTATCGCGGTTTTTTTTCTTTAGTAGCCGAACGAGGAGATACTATCCTTTTTTCATCAGTTGGTTATGAAAATGAAGCTTATGCTATTCCTGACACGCTAAGTAAAGACAAATACTCTATTATCCAACTGATGAGCAGTGATACGGTTAACCTGCCCGAGACAGTGGTTCACCCCTGGCCCAGCCGGTCGCAATTTGAGAATGCTTTTATCAACTTGGATATCCCGGATGATGATATTGCCCGGGCTCGCCAAAATTTAGCCCGTAAAAAGTTGAAAGAACTCCAAAAAACATTACCTAAAGATGCGAGGGAAATACATGATCGTCAATTACGACAACAAGTACAAAAGCTTTACCACTCTGGTCAATATCCCCCGATTAGTATTTTAAATCCAGCTGCTTGGAGTAAATTTATCAATGCCTTAGAAGAAGGGAAGTTTAAATAATTATGATTCCTAATCGCTAAGTGTCTTTATTCGGAATGGATCATGGGCACAAAACGGACGGGAGTAATAGTCCGTTTTACCATTTCCCCATTTCTCTTTATTAATAACATAAGTTCCTGGGTAGTTTCCCCTACCGGAACTATCATACGGCCTCCTACCTTTAGTTGATTTTTCAAAGTTTCCGGTACTTCTTCCGGAGCTGCCGTAACGATAATTTTGTCGAACGGAGCGTGAGCGGGCCAACCTTTATATCCATTACCATGTTTGACAATAGTGTTGTTATAGTTTAATTTTTGTAATCGATGTCGAGCTGACCTGGCCAATTTACTTTTAATTTCAATAGTATAAACGGTGTCAGCTAAGTGAGCTAATACAGCTGCTTGATAACCTGATCCCGTTCCGATTTCCAAGACTTTATCGCCCGGTTTTACTTGCAATTTATCTGTCATCAATGCTACAATATAGGGTTGTGAGATAGTTTGACCCTGGCCGATGGACAACGGACGATCACGATAAGCTTTTTCTCTCTGCTCCGGCGGCACAAATAAATGACGAGGGATTTGACGCATCACTGTCAATACCCGCTTATTATCTATTCCTCGTTCCTCAATCTGTAGTTCTACCATACGTTGAGCTTCGGCTTGCCAATTAATGCTGTCGACAGTGGTCGTATCAATAGAAGAATTATGGGAAAAAGAGTTCCCTGCGGGTTGAAAGAAGTATAAAAAAAAGCCTATGCCCACTAACAGAAGGAGGAATTGACCGAGAGTGCGTTTTTGCCATCCCAAGGAAAGCATAAGGTTAAAAAATTACCGTAAAGTACTCTTTTTATGGGCCTTAGGGAAGGACATCGGATATTCGACATCTACTTTTCCCTCTGCTATTTCTTTAAGTTTACGCTTAAGCATCTTTCGTTTCATGTGACTGAGATGATCGGTAAACAAGGTCCCTTCTATATGATCAAACTCATGTTGTATGACGCGCCCGGTAAAGCCGGTAAAGGTAGTTTCGTGCTCTTCAAAAGAGGTATCCAGATAATTGATCGTCACTTCGTCCGGGCGTGGCACATTTTCCCGTACAGTAGGAATACTCAAGCAACCTTCTTCAAAGTCAACTTTATCCCCCTGTTTTTCTACTATTTCAGGATTAATAAATGCCGCTTTTATTCCTTCTTCTGCAGTATCATCGTCTTCTTTGAGAATGTAGGCGGTATCTACAATAAAAACGCGCCACAAGGTATTGACTTGTGGAGCTGCCAATCCGACTCCTCGAGCGTTATACATAGTTTCAAACATATTATCCACTAACGCTTGCAATTCCTCCTGTTGATCCTCCTCTACCGGATCACAAACTTTTTTTAATACCGGATCTCCGTAAGCAACTATTTTTAAAATCATAGGATTATTCGCTTTATCCAATCAATGATAACGATTCGTTTAATTATTATTTGATAAATAAGATTGTAAAATAAGGGTAGCACTCATCTCATCGATCAACTCCTTATCTCCCTGGAATTTTTCTTTCATCCCGTAGTGATAGAGCGTTTGGTGAGAAATTTGAGAAGTAAATCGCTCATCAATCCAACTAATGGCAATTTCGGGAAACTGTTTTTGTAACTTTTTTTTAAATTTTTTGACTGTCGGCATCAAATCAGCGGGTTTGTTATCCAAGTTCTTCGGATCCCCTATCACAAATCGCTCTACAGATTCCTTTTCTGCATAATTCTTCAAAAAATCTATGAGATCGGAAGTATCCACTGTCGTTAATCCATTAGCTATGATTTGTTCGGGATCGGTAACAGCTATGCCCGTTTTGTGAGTGCCGTAATCAATGGCTACGATGCGTCCCATAATACTATAACATTGAATCCGGTAGAAATAATTCCATCAATACAAAGATAGCAAAAATTACACTAGCAATACCGTTTAATGTACCGAACGCCAAATTAACACGGCTCAGATCATTAGGGGTAACGATGAGATGTTGATAAATCAACAAACCGATAAACACGCTGGACCCAATCCAATACCACCAGCCAAAATTGGCTTCTACGCCGGCCCATACTATAAATAAGGAAGTAATGACATGTAAGAAAGCAGATAGAAAAAGCGCTCCCTTATTACCTACCACTACCGGTATAGAGTATAGTCCTAATTTTTCATCAAACCCCTTATCCTGCAGGGCATATATAATATCGAAGCCACTTACCCAGCACAAGACGGCTATACTGTAATACACAGGTAACCATGCAAACGTACCCGCTACAGCCAAATAAGCCCCTATTACCGTCAAGGCAAGACCTAAGCCTAAAATAAGATGCGAGAGATAAGTAAATCGTTTGGTGTAACTATATCCTATTACCACTGCTAAAGCGACGGGAGATAGCAAAAAGCAAATGTTATTGATAAAATAGGTAGTAACAATAAAAAGTAATGCGTTAGCAATGACGAAATAAAGTACAGAACGGGCCGATAATATCCCCGCCGGTACCTCACGCTGTGCAGTACGTGGGTTTTGCGCATCTATTTTTCTGTCAGCATACCTGTTAAATGCCATGGCTGTATTACGACCAAAGACCATGCACAGTAATACGCCGGCCAACGTAGACCAATGAAAGGGATACCCCGCGTAATGGGTGGCTAAGAAAAAGCCAATAAGAGCAAAAGGTAAGGCGAATACCGTATGGGGAAAACGAACCAGTGACAGATATTTTGTTAACATGGCTATTAAGCTTTCCCCGCGTTTTTAAAGTTTAAGAAGTTTTTTTCTTCTTAGTGCCCGGTTTTACATTAGCTGTAATCGTTAAACGTAAGGGAGAACGCTTAGCATTGGAATTAATAGTAACGGTATTCCGTTGTTTCCCTTTACGTTTGCTACTGCTATACTCAACTACTATTTCTCCAGTTTCACCGGGGGGGATAGGTTCTTTGGGATATTCTGGTACAGTACAGCCACACGAACCTTTGGCATTATTAATAACCAACGGCTTATCGCCGGTATTAGTAAATTTAAAAGGTTCACTGACCTTACTCCCTTGCGAAACAGTACCGAAATCATGTTTTTCTTTCTCAAATTTAACAGTAGTTTTCGGCATATTACTTT
>CAZIGO010000245.1:0-3579 GCA_964538595.1 uncultured Chitinophagales bacterium
TTTTTCCTTATTAACAAAGTTACTAAAGTAAAAAGATGACTGTTATGAGGGGTATCATGATTACATATGATAAAAAATAACCTTTCTCAATCCACTACATTACCTATCCAGGAAAGTTTGTTGGGTTGTAATATTTTGATCAGCCGATCTTCTACTTCTATCAGGCCTTCTTTTTTCATTTCAGAGAGCAGCCGGATAGCGGATTCAGTGGTAGTACCCACGATATTAGCAATATCCACTCGTTTCAACTCTACATCAATAAAACCGTCCGTATTCGTACCATAGGTTTGTTGTAAAATCAACAAAGCTTCAGCAATTCGTTCTTTTACCGACTTTTGTGTCAAATTAGTCAACTGATGTTCCGCGGAACGCAAATCATCCGAGAAGATGCGCATTAGTTGCAGAGAAAGATCCGGGTTTTCTTCCAGGATATCAAAAAAGGTACGTTTCGGGATAGAACATATAACGCAATCCTCCAAGGCAGTAGCAGAAGCGGAGTATCGCTCACCGCTTATTAAAGAACGATACCCTAACACATCTCCCGGCTTAGCAAACCGGACGATCTGATCACGTCCTTCCTCCCCTATTTTTGTTATTTTCACCTTTCCCTTATGCATGCAATATAAGTTCGTCGGCTTATTGCCTTCCACAAATATCGTTCTCCCCTTTTTATAGAAGCCACAACCTTTCTCCCACGACATTTCTTTAAGATGTTGTTGCCCCAGGTCCTTAAAGATAGAATCAAATCGCTGTTCACATTGATCGCAAAACGGTTCTTCAAATTTACGTTCCATAATTGAAAGGTTTACGTTTACTAAAATGAATTACTAAATTTTTTTGTTTTAGTAGGAGCCTCAGCACCCTGTAATCGTTTATCCAAGGCTTTACAAATTATACGGACAAATTGCTTTCCTCTTTCGGTGATCGTCAGTTTGTTTTGCTCCCAATGGATCAATCCATCATTTTCGAATTCCTCCAATTGCTGACGAGCTGCTGTAAACAATTGCTCTTCATATTCACTCGACCAGCTCGTTTCAAAATCACACATCAGATTATGAATATGAGGACGGACCTGTTTATCCTCTTCATTCAACTGATGCCCTCTGAAAAAGGGGAATTTTTTCTGATGAAGCGTATCCTGGTATTCTTCCACTTTCTTTTTGTTTTGTACAAAACACGTCCAGGTATCACTAATACTTGAAGCTCCCAATCCAATTAAGAGTCGTGTATTGGCTTCGGTATACCCCATAAAATTCCGATGCAGCTTCCCGTCTTGGGCAGCCTTGTAGAGATCATCGTGAGGCAGTGCATAATGGTCCATCCCGATCTCTATATATCCCATCCTCTCGAGATGTCGTTTCCCTTGTTCATGCATAGCTAATTTTTGTTCCGACGTCGGCAACTCCGATTCATCATATCGTTGCTGAGCCGGTATCTTCCAGGGGACATGGGCATAACTGTAATAAGCTATCCGGTCCGGCAATAACTTTTCGGTCTGTTGTAATGTATAATCGATGGTTTCCGGCGTTTGATGAGGTAATCCATACACCAAATCAAAGTTAATAGAGTTATACCCCAAGTCCCTTGCCTCGTTTGTCAAACAGGTTACTTCTTCTACCGTCTGCTCTCGATTGATCATCGCCTGCACTTTTTCATCAAAGTCTTGCACGCCCAAACTCAACCGCCTAAACCCAAGATCACGCAAAACTTTTAGTTGCTTTACCGTTGTTATATGAGGATGAGCTTCCAGCCCAAACAAAGGGCGAGCGACGGGAGTTACGGTATTCAGAATACCCTCAATCAATTGTTGCAAATGGCGGGCGGAAAAGAAAGTGGGCGTACCACCCCCCAAATGCAACTCTTGTAATCGAGGTCGGGACGGAAAAAGCTCCAAATAATGGTGCCACTCTTGTAACACACTGTCTATATAGGGTTTTTCTACGTCATGATTGACGGTAATGCGTTTATTGCAACCACAAAAAGTGCACAAACTTTCACAAAAAGGGAGATGGATATACAAACTTATGCCTCGCTCTTTATTAGAAGCCATAAATGCATGTCGTACATGTTGTTCCCACTCTTCCTGTCCCGGCGTATCCGACCAATGGGGGACGGTCGGATAGCTTGTATAGCGCGGCGCTGGCTGTTTATATTTTTTGACAAGATATCGCATTTCCTATACTTGTATATCAATAGTAGTATTAATTTTCATATCACTATATGATATAAATCATATTTAGCTGCATGTATACTCCACCCGATTTATTGTATTATCATACATCGTAGAAGAGGACGGACGGGTTTCCGTCCATTATACATCCCAATAGCAACCTCCACAGCTTTTATTCCCCTATGTCCAGCTTCTGAAATAAATGATCCATTATTTGTTGTAAAAAATCAAAAAAGTTATATTATTATTTTAGTAAATTATCGTTTACTATGCAGCTTGCTCTATATTTTTATCGCTATTTAGTGCCCACCAATATCTTGCGCCATGGCTGGATTATTATCCTATTTGTCATAGGAGGGTCATTGGTCCAAGCTCAGCCCCCTGCAACAGTCAAAGGAAAGGGCTATACGCCATCTACCTGTTTCACTTCGCATAATTGGGAAAAACTACTACAAAAAATTAAGTTGTCTTCTACCGAGTTACGCCAACAAGCTGACACCACTTATTATACCGATCCACTCGAAACAGATATTGACTCGCCCCATATTACGTCTACCAACTATGTCGATCTGGATCCTGCTTCGAATGCATTATTGGATTACCGTTGCAATAAAATAACCTATGATGGTCATAAAGGGAGTGACTTTGTCATTCCTTCTTTTTACCATATGGACGAAGGACATGCTATTTTGGCGACTGCCCCCGGTACCGTTATCCTCACGCATGATGGAGAATACGACCGTCATTATCAACAAGATACCGCTGCCGTCGCCAATAAAGTCATCATAGATCACCCCGATTCCACGATCGGAGTGTATTTACATCTACGTAAGCATTCGATACAAGTAAAGGAGGGGGCCACCGTCAACGTAGGAGATACATTAGGATATATAGGCAGTTCCGGGTATTCTGATGCGCCCCACCTCCACTTTGCCCTTTTCAAATTCGGTCAACAAGATACTACCGTTATTGACCCTTACCAGGGAGCTTGTCAACCAAACCCCACTCGTTGGCAAAGCCAACCGGATTACCAATATGACCGACCGTTTCGTTTATTGTTACATGGCGTCACCAACCTTTCGATCAGCTATGCTACAATATTAGAGTATCCCCCCTCCAAATCACACTTTACTGCCGGCACTTCTTTAAAATCATGGGTCCGCCCCCAAAATATCGAAAGTTCAGATACGCTGACCTGGAAAGTTTATGAAAATGGCAATCTTTGGAACGAGAACAGTTTTTCCCCCTCCGGCACCTATACACTAAGTTACTGGTATTCAAGTTGGACGTTACCCACTGCCAGCAACTATTACGGAAATTGGCGAATAGATATATTTCACAACGGGAATCTTATTGCGCAACAATATTTTTCCGTCGATGGCCAATCTAACCAACTACCGCAAATCAGA
>CAZIGO010000246.1:0-3529 GCA_964538595.1 uncultured Chitinophagales bacterium
TTACCCCCGGCAATGCCTCAGGGGTAAATGATGGAGCGGGTTGTGCTTTGATGGCCTCTGAAGAAGTTGTCAAAAAGCTCGACATGGAGCCGATGGCCTCTGTCGTATCTATGGCTGTAGCCGGTGTAGAGCCCCGTATTATGGGCACCGGTCCTATTCCCGCCACTAAAAAAGCATTACAACGAGCCGATCTCAGCATAGATGATATTGACCTTATTGAACTGAACGAAGCTTTTGCCGGCCAATCGATTGCTTGTATTGATGAGCTGGATTTAGATCCGGAGATTGTTAATGTAAATGGCGGCGCTATTGCCATGGGCCACCCCTTAGGTTTCTCGGGAGTTCGTATCTCCACCACTCTCCTATACGAAATGCAACGACGAGAAGATGTCCGGTACGGCTTAGCTACAATGTGTGTTGGAGTGGGACAAGGAGCTGCCGTCATTTATGAAAAAGTCTAACGCTTAGCACGTGCGTGTTGCAACAGTTGTAATTCGCCCTCTATTGACCGGGGACTATAGTTCAACCTAAATGCTTTTGTACTATTCAATGAAACATCGGTAGGCCGGGGAGCTGCCATATCCATTTCCGACTGTTTCCCGGCTGTCATTTGAGCTTGTGGTAAATCAAATATCTTTTTCATGGCCTGGCCCAGTTGCCACCGATTAATACGCTCTTTTCCTCCTAAATGATAAATACCTGTTACCTCCTGTTTCAACAATCGTAATAGTCCTTGAGCCGCCGTAATTCCACTGACGGGCGTACGAAATTCATCCACAAACAACGTCAATGGTACTCCATTTTGCATTTTTCGATAAAAATGCTCAAAAAAATTGTCCGCCTCTCCATATCCCCAACCGAACATCAACGGCATGCGGGCAATAGTGATGTCCGGATAAATCTTTTGCATCAACAACTCGGCTTTCCGCTTTTGACGACCATATTCATTAATGGGACGGGGAACATCCTCTTCAGAATAGGGAGCATACTTGCCATCAAACACCAAATCAGTGGAGGTAAATAGGCAAGGAATTTCCCGCTCACGACAACTCTGCGCCACTTGTCGTCCTCCCTCAATATTAACGGCTGCCGCCTGTTCAGGAAATTGTTCACAGTAATTTGGATCCGATGATGCTGCCATATGAAGCACAGCATCAGGTTTGTACTGCTCAACGATATTGTTAAAGGCATGTGCTTCTGTGATATCAAGAGAAACGGCAGTTATACCCTCATTTACCACCTCATTATTATGGGCCGTCCCCACTATATGCCAATCTTCTTTTCCCTTTTCCGCTACATAATATCCTAAAAAACCACTCAATCCCGTACAAAGCAATGTTTTCATAAAGTGAGGACCCCTTCCCTTTGCTTGAGTCTAGCATTTAAAATTGCGACAATGCTCCTTCACCTCGTTTTCGGGCTCTTTGAAATAGAACAGGGCGACGATTTTTTACTAACTGGCGTTTAAATCAACGTAACCATTTACGAACCGTCGTTTGTCCTTGAGGAGCTGTGATTTTGACAAAATATACACCTGCTGTTCCTTGATGTAACTGTAATGGGATACGATTCATTCCCCGGTGAACACTTACTTCTTTTTGTTTCATTACCGCGCCCGTTACACTGTATATCTCGATTCGGTAGGTCGCATTTTCCTTTCCTTTATGACGCAGTTGCAAACGAGTAGTTTGCCCCGGGTTCGGATAAAATCCTTCAAACTTCATCACCTCGTTAGCAGAGGAGGCTTCTTCAATACCCACATTTTCCTGCACTGTAACTTTATCAGAGTCTACTACTAACTGAACAGACTTATGAGTATTACCATCAGAAGAGATGTCAAAATCATTTAGTCCTCCTGTATCAACGGGTACTCCCGGTACTTCAGCTCTTACGTCATAATTCCCCGCCGGCAAACTATCGAACTTAAACTTACCATCACTACCGGTCGTCGTAACTTGATAGATACTATCGCGACCCGTTTCTACCACTGCACAATTCACATTCGCTAAGGGGTCACCTTGTGTACGTTGTTTATTCGTCTTGTTCAAACCTGAATAGTTGGATCCTTTGACCACTTTGCCTGATATAGTTCCTTTACCAGAAGTAACGGAAGGACGACTTAAGGCCCGAAAGTCAATTAATGAGTCATTGTATACTTGTAAAATTTTGGCTTTCTCCCATCGCATAGTCTTGTTTAAATACGTTGGGAAGAGTCCGCCATATTTCTGGGGATCCGGTACGACCTGTAAAATAAGATTTCGCTTTTTATAAACATCCACTGTATATCCTCCCGTAGAAGAAATCGCCTTATCCACATCTACTATTTGATAACGGTTTCGCGATTTATCATATTGATAAGCAATCACTTTACCGTCCGTCAAATCAGCTCCATTAGGTTGCATTACCGTACCAGAAACATACTGCTTAGGTAATTTTCCGGGATTGACATACGATACCGAAAAACTGGTATCCCGTCCTGTAGAACTAATTGTCACACTTTGTTCAATACTAAAGACATGAAATTCAAAATGACTTATATACCAATGATAGTTTTTATTAATGGTAGTGGTAGTAGTTTGTGCAAAGTACTGTGTATCTTTAGTTACTTGCTTATGCCGTATTAATAAAGTATTATAAAAGGTATCAAAGGGCAATCGCAAGGTTCCATTTCCTAATACTTTACGATCAATATAGCCCGACGTTTCTACCGTATCTTCAAAAACTGAATAATCGATATAATAAATCCCTGAGAAAGTATCATAAAGGGAGTCGGGATAAGTAATGGGAAAGACAAAGGATTTCATGTTATCATCATAATTAATTATATTCCCCAATGGTGTGGCCACACCCAAATTCCATAAGACACTATCCTGTTGGTCTATAAAATTATAATTAGCCGGTGAATCTATAACGGAGCCTGTACTGTCATACCCGGATATCTTTTGCGCATAATCTGCATTAGGAAAATCCGATTCATAATCAGTATTGGCTGCATCTCTTACTTGTACTTGAATGGAATCCGCTTTATTATTCACTAAATTGTTCAAACCAGGAATAGTATCAAACTGCCAAAAACTGGTAGGAGGCGGATAATTGACACCCATTGTATCGGCCGAATCAAGGCTCTTTACCACATACTTATCTCCAATATCCGGAACATGTGTTTCTTTGTGCATAGTGAGTTGGGCACTAACCTCACCCAGTAAACAAATTAACATTATGCACCAAAAATATCGTTTTAACTGAGTCATATAGTTTTATTTTTTCACTATTACTAAAATATAAAATTTATTGATCAACCCAATACCACCACTACTTTTTTTTAGATCATTTGTGATATCAAACCGGTAACCTGTTATCTTTATATCTTCAAATACAAAGGGTCCTGAGTTCAAGTAGTAAGTGCAACTATTTGTAGAATAAAAAAAGGGGAAGTCAACCACGAATGATTAACTTCCCCTTGCTTTAAAAAACAAATAGTTGACATGAGTAAATATAAGCAATTATCGATGGCTGAACGTCATAAAAT
>CAZIGO010000247.1:0-994 GCA_964538595.1 uncultured Chitinophagales bacterium
TTTTGAATCCAAGCTTAAATATTAGTTTCATAAATGTATAATGAGCTTTTTATTTTTTAAAAAGGGGAGTTGTTTCGGTATAATCATTTGTCTTTTCTTTTGGACTGGACAATCTCAAGCCACGTATATAGATACAACCTATGATTATAAGGGTCAGGTGGAAAATGGGGGAGTTATAATTCCTTTCTCTGATACTTCCTTTTTAATTATAGGGAATACATATAACTTAAATTCTAATAGAGATAAGTTTTATCTATTGCACATAGATGAAGCAGGGGATAAAATTTGGGAAAAAGATTATGGGGCAGATGCTATATATCGTAATTATGTGAATAGTTATATTTATCGTAATAAAAGCCGTCTATTACTAGCTGGAAGTCAACTTGATACATCAGGTGATGCTGAAGGTTATATTTTAAGAATAAATAAACAAGGTGATTCACTTTGGTCAAAAACTTATGGTTTAGGACCAAAAAAAGACTATATGTATGAGATAATAAAAACTAAGGATGGTAACTGGCTATTAGCAGGAGCTTCTCAAAATTTCCCCAATAATGAAGTGTATATATATTTAGTAAAAACAGACACAAAGGGAAATATCATTTGGGAGCGGACTTATGGCGAGCCTTATACTTTTTATAAAGCAACTAGTATTACTCAAGCAAATAATGGTGATTTCATTGTATGTGGCTATAAAAATACCGATAATTACGAGTATAAGTATGATATTTATTATATGCGAATTGATAGTACAGGAAAAATGTTGTGGGAACGTGAAATAGGGAAGCCCAAGGGTAATGATAAGGCAAGAGATATTATCAAAACACATGATAACAATTTCTTGATTACAGGTCAGAAAACAAAGAAAGGAGATTCCAGTGATTTGGGTACGTATTTTCCCCCTTATGGATGGGCAAGAAAAATTGATAGTACGGGAAATAAGTTATGGGAGCAGTATTATGGATATTATAAAGATACATTTAGCCATACTTTA
>CAZIGO010000247.1:1004-3524 GCA_964538595.1 uncultured Chitinophagales bacterium
CTTTATCAGATGTTGTACAAAGAACAGATAGCTCATATGTATTTATAGGAGGTCGTAAATCTTATTATCGTTCAGTGGGATGGTTGTTAAAAACCAATCGGAGGGGGGATAGTTTGTGGACGCGATACTATTTTAGGGCGGATAGCAATAGAAGTGACTATTTTTATGATGTTTGTTTGACTGAGAAGCAAGGTTTTATTATTGTCGGTACTACTTATGATGACAGTACACATCAAGATGTATGGATATTAGGGCTTGATAGTATGGGGTGTAATTCACCTGGATGCCATATTACGGGGCTTCTTGAGCCTCAAGCAAGGGATAAGGCTATTATGTCCGAAGTATATCCCAATCCCCTGCATAAAAAAGGAACGCTAAAACTCCCGTATAAAAAACCCGGTTATAGACAAAACAATGATTTCGTGGTAAAAATTTATAATATAAACGGTCAACTGTTACAAAAGTATCAAGTGGGAGTAAATTCTATTGATAACCATTCGAAAATACCAATTCACGCCGCTTCTTTGGATGCTGGTATTTATTTATATAAAGTTAGCGATGAAGGCAAATCCTTAACTACTGGCAAATTTATAGTAGAGTAAATACGATTAATAAAAATTTATTGTTAATTTATTATTATTTTATAATATACCAAATAATGGTGGGGAATAAACTAACAACTCTTATGCACAAAGTTTTTTTACTATTACATGTATTTGTCATTCCTTGTTTACTAATGGGACAGGATCAAACTACTTTTCATAAAACCTATAATAGTGGTAAATCGCATGATATGGTATATGGAGTGGATGATGGTTTTTTGATGATAGGACATACCGACGATTTTGGGGCGAGTGAAGCAGATGTCATCGCTGTTAAAACCGATAGTATGGGAAATACAAAGTGGAGTCGTACATATGGAGATACGGGTAAAGATGTATGCTATAGTATGACCACTGCTTGGGAGGGAAATGGTTATATATTTGCAGGTACCACTCAAGATTCGGTATTAGGCAAGGATGATATATTTGTTGTACGTATTGATAGTAGTGGTAAAGTAGAGTGGAGTAAAATCTATGGAGATACTTCAAATGATCAAGCAATGGCTATTCAACGCACGGCCGATTCCAATTATATTATTGGGGGAGCGACGCAAAATTATGGTGGGGGAGATTGGGATATATATTTGATTAAAATTGATGCCAAAGGGGGAGTGTTATGGGCACAGACGTATGGGAAGGATCGGGAGGAAAAATTAACAGCATTGGAAGCCACGAGTGACAGCCAGTATGTATGGTATGGCTGGAGTCAGGATACTAATAACCACTATCAGCCGATATTGGGGAAAGTTAATAGAACAGGGGATACGATGTGGGTACGCCACAAGTTTTACATGTATCAAAATTCTCCTGTTTATCCTGCCCTTACCGTTAATACTAAAGGAGAAATATTTACTACTTATAGTGCATTGGGTTTCGAGGATGTTTTCCAAACGATAAGTAAATTTAATAAACAAGGTCAAAGAATATGGGATAGAGAAATAACCATAAATTCTGGTTTTCTAACACTCAACCATATTGCAATCGAATATATTAATAATAGAGGTTTGGTATTTTCAAACGATAAGGGATTAGTTATGTTAAACGAAAATGGTGATTTTCAGTGGAAAAGTGGAGTAGGGAAAGTCAGTAGACAAATACTCCCCTATCAAGGAGGGTTTGTTGTAACAGGGGGAGATAAAAAATTTAACTTAATTAAAACAGATAGCTTCGGTAGAAGTAGCTGTAATAATATAGCTGATGTATCGCCTAACTCCTCAGTAGTTTCCACTTCTACTTCTTTTTATGATTTACAAATTGATACGGGAGTGAACACTGATACTTTTACTTTTATAGCTCAAAGTGTTAATATAAGCCAAGATAGTATCTGTGTGCCAGTTGAGTTAGCTATAATGGAGAAGAACAGGCGAGTGAATTTGCAAGTTTATCCCAATCCTTTTAACCGTAATACTACTATTCAGTATACCCTACATCGATCAAATGATGTTCGGTTGATTGTATATGATAACAAAGGACAGGAGATAAAAACAATTGTAAGCCTACGGCAATCGCCGGGCTCACATAAAGTAAATCTATCCTTAACGGGGTGTTCCGCTGGGATTTATTACTTTCGCCTCATAGCAGGGAGTAAGGAGACAAACGTCAAGTTGTTGTATCTTAATAGAAGGTAAGTAGTAAAAAAGGACTTTCTTTTAATCAAAAGTATAACCTTCCCTAAAATTTAGACAGTTTATATACCCTTACCAATATACAGATACTACGACTAAATATTTTCATTCTATACCCTACTTAAGTTTTGTGACTCGTAAAAAGGCTAAAACTTATTGTCAGGAACGTTGGAACATGACTTTTCAATCAGCATATACGCAAAAAAAGGAGTTTATTTATTCTTCCCAAAAATTCTTTTAAGAGTCTTCTTCTGTAGGTTTTTTTAAGAATGTATATCCCCCTGATGAAAGGC
>CAZIGO010000248.1:0-1328 GCA_964538595.1 uncultured Chitinophagales bacterium
AAAGGAGCCTTGGTTTGTATAGTGAATCGTAAAAAGCGGAGTTCCACTTGGGTGCTATCTTGCCGTATTGCTTGTTCCAAATGTTTTTTTCCTTCTTTAAAATAATAATATTTGTTAACAGGATTATAATTGTGATAACTCATTAAAAAATCGGACATCCCTTTATAACCTAATAATAGGGGAGTTGTTGTGGTAAGGGAGTGTGTTTTTTCTCGTAGTTGTTGGGCTTTATCATAATTCTCGCCTCCTGTAAAGTAAAGTTGGCGTAGGTCAGCAATATCGTTGGTTTGAGATACTGCCGCTGAAAGCGACCAAAGAACTAATATTATATATAGGATATATTTCATTGTTTATCAAATTTGTACCGGAATAATGATTTCATCATAAGTCCCATTTTGACTCCATTGGGAATACGTATTCGCTCTTGCATAATCCGTTCGGGTGATTGACGTTGGATTTTTCGAAACAAAGCGTAGTAATAAACATACGCAATATATACGCCTAATCGAGCAGAACGCGGCAATTTTATAATACCGTTGTAAGCTGCTTTAAAATCCGCCTCTATTTCTTCTTCTATTTGTTTTTTTTGTGTATTGTTAAAGGAAGACAGGTCAGTGCCGGGAAAGTACGATCGACCTAAATATTGATAATCACTCTGTAGGTCTCGTAAAAAGTTTACTTTTTGGAAGGCGGCTCCTAACCGGCGGGCCGGCGACTTTAAGGCTTCATATTGTGCTTTATCGCCTTCCGTAAATATTTTTAAGCACATTAAGCCTACCACTTCGGCAGAGCCTACGATATATTGTTGATATGTGGTTCGATCATATTTTTTATGATGAAGGTCCATGTACATACTTTCTAAAAAGGTGTCGATCAGTTCCCAATCAATATTATAGGTGTGAACAGTATCCTGAAAGTTATGTAAAACGGGGTTTAAACTGAATGATTCTTCGATGGCTTGTTGGGTCTGATCGTAAAAACGGTCCAGTAGTTCATGCTGATCTTTTTGATGAAAGGTATCGACGATCTCATCGGCTAATCTTACAAAGCCGTAAACCGCGTAGATCGGGTTATGTATTTTTTTACTCAGAAAGTAAATGCCTATCGAAAAACTCGTACTATAAGATCGGGTCGTTAATTTACTGGTTTGGGCTGCTATTTTATTATAAATAGATTTCATCGTGTTAACTATTTGATTTATCTAGCGTTTCAGCTACAATTTGTCCTGACAGGATGCTGGGCGGAACGCCGGGGCCGGGGACGGTCATTTGACCGGCATAGAATAAGTTGGGCACCTTAGCACTCTGGATTTTGGGGCGAAGAAAAGC
>CAZIGO010000248.1:1342-3486 GCA_964538595.1 uncultured Chitinophagales bacterium
AGGTATTGGCTAACCCGTAAGCATTGCCTTTAAATGCATTGTATTCACGAGCAAAATCTTGAACTCCATAGCTTTTGTATGTTTCTATATGATTAGCAATAGTGTTATGTGTGCGTGTTTCAAGCCGGGAAATTAGTTGCTCAAAATAATGTTGGTGAATTTCCGGTGTATCGTTCAACCCGGGAGATACTGGCATTAAAATAAATAGGTTTTCTTTGTTACGCGGTGCGGTAGAAGAATCAGTTTTAGAAGGACAACACACATAAAAGAGAGGGTCGCTCGGCCAATCGGGGTGCTTGTATATTTTTTGGGCATGTTGGTCAAAAGAAGCATCAAAAAATAAGTTATGATGATCAAGATGACTTAGTTTTTTGTCGACCCCTACATAATAGATGAGGGCGGATGGAGATAATGTACTGTTTTCCCAATATTGACGGGTATAAGTTCGATAAGCAGTGGGGAGCAATTGTTGTTCGATATGATGATAATCCGCTGTACCTACAACAGCATCACAATCAAATGTTTCACTATTCACTTCTATACTATCAACCCGTTGATGTTTAATGTTGATTTTATTGACAGAGCAGTTGGGATGTATGTGTACTCCTTGTTCTTCTGCCAAAGACTGCATGCCTTGAACCACCGAATGCATCCCTCCCTGGGGGTACCAGGTGCCTAATGAAAGTTGGGCATAGTTCATCAGACTATAAAGGGCGGGGGCTTGCTGAGGGAGGGCTCCTAAAAATAAAATGGGGAACTGTAAGAGTTGTTTTAATCGGGAATCAGTGAAGTATCGGTTAATATGGCTTCTATAGGTGCGAATAGTTTGTAACGGTCGTATAGATTTGAAAAAATCCATGCTCAAATATTCTAACCAAGACAGGTTGGGTTGATAAATCCAATTCTCCATACTTGTTTCATATTTCTGCCGGGCTTCTTTGAGAAAGTCGTCCAGTTGATTTCCTGCCCCTTTTTCCATATGCTCAAAGAGTACTTTTTGATCGGCTAAGCGATCTGGAAAATCTATGCCTTCCTGTTTAGAGAAGAAAAATCGGAAAGGAGGTTGCAATCGTTGTAGTTGATAATAATCAGCGACTCGCTTATCAAACTGCTGGAAAAATTGTTCAAATATTTCGGGCATCCAATACCAAGAGGGGCCCATATCAAAAGTAAACCCCTTTTGATGGAATTGACGGGCCCGCCCCCCCATTTGTTGGTGTTTTTCAAAGAGGTGGACGCTATACCCTTTTTGCGCCAAACAACTGGCTGCCGATAAACCGGCGAAACCGCCTCCTATAATAGCTATTTTATCCATATACTTGTAATATAATAATTTTGTTAAAGAAATGAACAAAATATCTTTACAAAAAATTACGAAAGAAAACTGTGCAGAGAAGAGATTTTAGGAAGGAGATGGACATTATTTCGTGCATCGATTTTATTTAAAAGCCATTTGTTGCCAGCTATAAGGAGGGAAGTATCAGGGCAGTCAGTAATAAATTGGTTGATATAATCATTGACTTTTTGGGCCGGGGGAGTAGTAACAAAAAACGTAAGGGCATAAGCGGCCTGAATTTTTTTAGTCGCTGACACAACATTGTCGAAGGGAACTTGTGCTCCTAAATATATAGTGGGTTGGCCGGCTTTGCGGATGATATATTGACTTAATAAAAGACCCATTTCATGGTGCTCTGTTTCGGGTAAAAATAGCAGAAAGGGGCCAGTGTTAACTGATGGATAGGGTAATCCGTCAATGGCTGTCAATAGTTTTTGCCGCACTATGTTGGCTATAAAATGTTCCTGGGCAGGTTCTAATTCTGAGGTTCCCCATAATACACCTGTTTTACGCATAACGGGGTATATGATATTTAGAAACGTATCCTCTATACCGAAATGCAAAAAGGCGTGATGTAATAGCTTTTCAAAATTTCTTTCCTCGTAAGCGACTCCTCGTTCGATGAGTTGGTTAATATATAGCGTGTACTGCTCTGATGAAACTTCTTCTTTGTTAAAAAGGGTTTTTATCTTTTTTTTGATCTCTTGCTCAGATAGCTCCTTAATTTCTGATATTCGCATGTCATGGCGTAGAAGAATAACGATATTGAGAAGTTTTTTGAGTTGGCGGTCGTCATAATATCGAATAT
>CAZIGO010000249.1:0-3485 GCA_964538595.1 uncultured Chitinophagales bacterium
GTGGGCATAGGTGTTTAGAGTATCAACCCGAATGGTGTCGTTAACATTTTTGCAGCGACTTTGAAGAGCCAGTGAATAGGTGTCAGGCTTGGTTACCTGAATAGAAGAGGTAGTGTCACCGGTAGACCATTGATAATGACCTAAGGTTTCGTTTGGATTTCCTAAAGTGATCATATTAGAAGGACATAGGGCAGTATCTTGCGGCAGGATATCATTAGCGGGGACAAAAAATTCATCCGCCCCGATAGCAGGGGTTGCAGTGTCGCGTTTTTGGCCATCTATATCTTGATACATATTATGAACGAATATACCCGAGTCCTTAATAGCTGGCTGGCAAGTATGGAGGTTATTATAATTCTTAAAATGAGGATTGTATGATACAGAATTATAATTCGTCGAATCGGTATTTTGAAATTCTGAGAGCGAAAGATAAGTTCCGTTATAATCAATTAAGTTGGTGTCTACCGTATATAAGTTATTATGATCAGCCTGTACGGTATCAGGGATATCATAAAAACGTATGGCATAACCACTATCACTGTCATAGAATATATTGTTATGGTAATATAGGTGGTTTAGTGTGCCATATAACGTAAAGGATTTAGAGTCGGAAGTTGGTTCAATATCAGCACTATGAACATTGTTATTATAGATGTGTATATGTTCTACATCTCCCACTATAATACCTCCAAACATCCATGAACTTTCGGTAGAATCTCCCACTTGAATCATGTTTTGATAAATGTGGGTGGGATGTTGGGGAGTACCTTGTACGTTATCAAGATAAATACCATAACAAGGCCAGCCACTTCCGCGGTTGGAGTGTACAATATTATTTCCAATGACGGGCTTTTTGGAGTCATAAATGGTAACAGCCCCTCCCCAATCTTGATAAGTAGAGTTGGAAACGAAAGTATTATTGATGATTCTGAAACTGTCACTCAACTCCGCCCATACTCCCATGTAATATTGGTTTTTAAAAGTATTGTTTTTAATCAATAGGTTTTTGTGATATATTCCTCCACTGTAAAATACCACGCCATAACTTCCGCCTCGAAATTCATTATTTATGAATTTATTGTAGTTATTGCGCTTATTACCGGGGGAATAGACAAGAGCGTAATTATCGTGATCATTTTTCGTAGCGGTATCGCCCATAAGTAAACTATTGGAAAAGGTGTTGTAGTGGGCGTTATTTTTAATTTGTATCAAGCGCTGTTGGGAAACGCCAGAAAAATTGACGATTTCTAAGCTATCAAATACAATATGTTGAGCGCTGTCTAACACCACCGTATATGCATCAACGGTATCGATAAGCCGGTGATCCCCTTGCCCGTTTATAATTACCTTTTTGGTAGATGAGACTCCCGGAATATAGCTAATTGAAACATCTTCATAGTGGGTGGGTTCCATCATATTAAGTATTACCGTATCGCAAATACCATAAGTTTCTAATGAGGTGATGGCAGAGTCTAGTTTATTAAAGTCGGGCGAAGCGCCACCTACTTGAAAGGTGCCCTTCATACCGGGTCGAATAATTTTAGTGACCGTGTCTCCCGCGGGAAAGGTGTCCGTTTGTAAATTCGGGCCATACGTCCATATTTTGAATGTATCGGTACCATTGACGGAAATATTGCCCGTACTCACTTGGGCAATATTGGGTTCTGGTACTGTATCGATTAATTTATAAAAAGTATCTCGATTAATGCCTCCCCCATTTTTTTGCCAGGCAACGGCAAAAGTGTCTACTTGTTGTTGACCTAAATTAATAATCGAGAGGGTTAGTGGGGGAGAAACAGAGCAAAACGGATTAGTCGGGCTGTCTATACGATAAATACTGATGTTATTGTTACCAGTTACTTTTGGGTATTCTAAGACAGTGTTTATACAAAAGGAGTTACCTCCACAAAAATTGTCTACACTGTTTGCGGCATCATAAATAAAGGTAACAGAATCGTCTTGTGCCCATTTTTTTAAAGAATCTTGGTTAATAGAAAATTTAGCGGTATGATATGAGGCGGGGCAATCAGCTCCTCCCATCAAATCACCCAGTAAATAGCCATTCTCTGTATATAGATTAATTTTTTCCCCACTACTAAGTAAGTCGCCTTTATATTTTATATATATTTTGCCCTTTGAAGCTATAGGGGATAAATTGGTATGAGATAACACTAATCGTCCTCCATCGGTGGTACTACAAGTGTCGGGAATGGTGTCGGTATGATATTGACCATAGGAAAATATGGAGAAAAATATCATTAAAATAGCAAATATTAATTTCCTCATAATAGCTATTTTTTATATCTAATATAATGAATTGACGATGAATACACAAATAATATTTTGTTGATTTTTAAATAAAAGAGTGTTTGATAAAGCGGTGGGAGTAGCGGGAAGGGAGGAGGGTGGTTTAGCGACTAAAATATTTTATTGATTTTAATTTTTGTCCCATTCTTATTTTTATGAGGTACAATTGTAGTTGTTTCAGGTATAAAGGCATCTGATATTGTCCTTCAGACACAAATCCAAGGCTTTTTTGGGCAATCAATTGACCGGTGAGATCGTAGATATCAGCGCCCACATAAGCCGGTTGCTGGATTGAAAATTGGAGTTGATTATTTTGCATTTTTACGGTATGCTCGGGACCAGCAGTATTTTTATCGGGCCTAGATAGCGGGGCTTGGGTATTGATGTTTTGGGGCGGAGCAAAGAGGGTGGCTGCAAAACCGTCACTATTGCGGGTACCAAAGAACTCGTCGCAAGTGCTGTCGGTACCGCAGGTATGATCATGAGCATTCATCAACATAGGAAGGTCGTGAGAGCGCGTTTCTCCACAAATACGTACTTGGCCACTGTCGGCAACGGCCATGTCGTAAATAATGTCTTTACGGATAGTGGTACCGCCGTAATAAGTAGAGGCCACTAAGGTATCGAGGTTAGGCCCGAATTTACTTACTATACCGTCCCAAGCATCTACTCCACAACCACAGGTAGTGTCGATAACTCCTTTTGTTTCCATATCTGATGATCCTGTCTTTCCGGCCACCAGTACGTTACCGGCCGTATCCAGTTCTATGCTGTATAACCGTTCCGCATTAGCTTCCCCGAAATAGGTGGCTACTAACAGTTGGGATAAAGTACTGTCAAAACGGGCGATATAGCCGTCAAAATTGACGTCGCAATTGTTACAACTGGTTTGGTAAGCAAAAGGACTGACGGGAAAGTAATTTTCCCCCGAACCCGTAGAACCGGAAATATAAATATCCCCCTGTTTATTGATAGTCATATCCTTAAGGTATTCATTAGCCGGCCCTCCGAAGGCTGTTCCATCTTTAATAGTTGACAACTTCGCATCAAAACGGGTTATAAAAGCGTCTTTCCCTCCATTGTGGGCTTCATCATAGGCACCGTCGGTTGTGGCAAAGTTGCTGCCCTGACTGATACCGGCTGCTATTACTGTCCCTCCCGCTTCTTGTTTAATAACC
>CAZIGO010000250.1:0-3485 GCA_964538595.1 uncultured Chitinophagales bacterium
GCTACTACCCCCGAACTGATGGATGATCCCTCTTACCAAGGACGCGATCTTGAAAGAGGGTTACAAGAGCTTAATTACATCAATCGATGGCTCGGGGGACATCGGGTCACGCGTCGTGGTTTATCTACCCTTTGGCAACATTACCAGTTAAAATATCATAACAGACCGATTAAGATCGCAGATATCGGTTGTGGCGGCGGTGATACCCTGTCTCAAATTTACAAATGGCAAAAACGCCACGAACTCGATTTACATCTGACCGGTATTGATATCAACAAGCATATCATCGATTATGCCCGGCACCATTTATCTCATACTTCTATCGAATGGAAGAAAGCCGATATCTTCTCATCCTCTTTTCAAGAAGAAGAATATGATATTATTGTTTGCGCTTTATTTTTTCACCACTTTCCCAACTCCTCGGTGATTAAATTATTAGAGCAGTTATATCAACAAGCCCGTTATGGGATCGTCATCAACGATCTTCACCGCCATCCCCTGGCCTATTATGCCATTAAAGGATTAACCACCCTTTTTTCTCAAAGTAAAATGGTACAACACGATGCTCCGCTATCAGTAAGAAGGGCCTTCAAGAAAAAGGATTGGGATCACCTTTTATCCAGCGCGGGCATTACGCAGTACACCTTACAATGGTACTGGGCTTTTCGACATGGTTTAGTATTGTTCAAATAATGAATCCTCTAAAGGGCGATCAAAAGTAAGAGGCCACCCCAAACTGGAAACCGGCGCGATGTACCGGGGGATTGCCAATATTGTCCACTATCCAATGGTAGCGATAATTGGCCCGAATAACAGTTCCCCGACGAGGTCGAAAGGATAACCCGGCAGCTATACCAGCATTTTCATCGCCTACCGGTAGCGAAATGTTCGTTGAAAAACGTTCTCCATGGAAATCCACTTTTTCTAACCGCAAGCTGGCATTAATGCGAGCATTTTCGAAACCGAGCATCTTACGATCGATAATGGGAGAGATAATATCAATAAATCCCCCATATTGTTCACGACCGTATATCTCTGCTATGTCCTGAGGAACATCAATATTTGCATAAACGAGCTCTCCTTTAACCTGTAAAGGAGCAAAAGCTTCTAAAGTAAAATCCAATGCCGAAAGATGTAAAAATCGTCGCGGAGCCACTTTTTTTCCTTCTTTTTTAAACGTATTGTATACGCCCCCATAATAAGCGATCCCTATTTTACCGATCCCCCGATAACGATAGCCAAGCCGTCCGTTGATCATAGGACTACCATTATTATCCTCCCCTAACATCGACGGATTTTTACCCGCGGGGATATAGGTGCGACCTTTCTCATTTAATATGATATCTTCTTGTATCCCATTAATTACATAAATATCATATGAAAGGGTATGATAGGCATCAAGATAAAAAGACCCGTGTAGTCCCATCCCTATTTCTGATAAAGTGGTCGGTATTAAGGCTGTCGAAGATAAGGGACGTTCCACAAATTCCCATTTGGGCGAATCGTGATCGGTATTAACACGCCCGAGGGCGGGTAAAATTACTCCGGCCCTGAAATTCAATGCAGGATGCCATTCAAAATCCAGTAAAGCAGTTTCCAAAGCAATCTCTTCTGTTCCATGTTCAAACTCTAATTCCGAAATAAAACGAATTTTCTTTCCTAATTGGGAATGCATAAAAATATTAAAACGGCGCATTTCCATAGAGAAACCCTCTGTCACTCCTTTTTCAACGAAATAGTTCGTATTCCCTTCCAAATAGCCCCCTACAGCAGTGCTCAATTGTCCTTTTTCATAATCTAATACAAAAGGGCGATCATAGATAGTAGTTGAAGCACTAGTACTACCTGTATCCGGTGGTCCTCCTAACGTCACAGTAACTTCTGCTATAAGAAACAAGATAATGCTCAGCCAATACCTCATGAGGCATTTAGTTTTATATAAACCTTATTTTGATCTTGTGAGGTCGGATATTCAGTCAACCTTTCTACTGATGGTCCACTTAACACTTTGCCCTTTTGTGTATACTCCGAACCATGGCACGGACATTTTAATATGGCCCCCGCCGGCTTCACTGTACAACCTCTGTGCTGACAGAGTAAAGAGATTGCCTTATAATTAGTAGAAGATAGCTGTTTTACAAATAGCGGTGCACTGAGTTGATTGGGTTGTAATAGTACAAAATCGCGATCCTGAAAATGTTTTTTTGATACCACTAAACGATCTTTCTGCTGTCGAAAACTTACATAACGAGAAGGACCACAGCCCGGCATAGCTAACATACTTTTTATTCCCCCTATACCTAAAAGGAGTTGGACCGCTTGTTTTAAAAAATGACGCCGGCTGCTTTTCAGCTGTTTCATTACAATGAGTTTAAAAACGCTTTTAACTGCTCTTGTTCTTCTTGGCTCAACTGTTTATAATTTGATCTACTGTTCGCTGCCTCACCGCCATGCAATAGAATAGCTTCTTTATAGGTGCGCGCTCTTCCATCGTGCATTAAGTATAAGGTACCGCCCTGTATCATTTTTTGTAATCCTAACCCCCAAAGGGGCATGGTCCGCCATTCGTCAGTGGCTGCACTACCTTCGGTATACCCGTCATCCAGCTTAGGTCCCATATCATGCAGGAGGAGATCTGTATAAGGATGAAAGGTGACTCGATCCAAAGCTTTAACTTCCGAGAGGCCGGTTTTTAAAGTAGATCGATGACAATTTTCACATCCAATACGATGAAAAATCTGCTTGCCGGCTTGTACTTTTTTATCGTCTTTATTCCGCCGCGGCGAAGCTTTGAGGGTTCGTAAGTAAAACACCACTTCATTAACAGTTGTCCCCGTTATCTCAGGATCACCGACATCCCCCACTCCCCGCGCTAATTGATGATTCTTCGGATCCTCGGTATCAAAGGGAGAAGTAATTCCCATATCTTGCTTATAAGCCAACACTGTCTGATGTTTCAGGTTAATGGCAATCGCTTTCCGACCAAAGCGACCGATATATTTCCCATTATTTTGTTGTTGATGATAGCGTTCATCGGGCGACCACCAAGATGGGGGATCAATCAGACTAACCTCACCTGAAATACCATTGTTATCAATATCGTCCGGATCGGCCATTGCTAATAAAGTACGATCCGGAACAGCTGCTAAATAGCCCAAGCCCGTCAAATTAGGAGGCATCAATTCTGTCGTATTGACATTATTCGGTAATGTTTCCGGTTGAAAATGAGTAATAGAACGATGTTGTAACTGCGGCCCTCCTTGTTCCTCTAAAGCATTCCATTGATTGTTTTCATAACGTCCAAAACGCGTCAAATTATTAAAGGGAGTTCCCTTACCATCACTAACGTGACAACTCTCACAAGAATTTTGTACAAATATAGGACCCAGCCCCTCGGCTTTGGTAAAGGTTTTCCCGAACGCTTCATCACCGGCGGCAAATCGATCATTTTGAGCCGGTGTCAAGCTTTTTATCGGAGCATCTAA
>CAZIGO010000251.1:0-3460 GCA_964538595.1 uncultured Chitinophagales bacterium
CCTATACTTATGATTGGAGTAATGGTGATACTACACAGGATATCACTGGATTAGCGGCAGATTCTTTTCATGTGACAATTACCGATAGCAATAATTGTGAAGTAATGCTGAGTGAAGCGGTGACCGCTCCCACTCCTACCATGTTTAATTTCGATTCAATGAAAAATGTGACTTGTACCGGAACCAAAGATGGATATGTTTCTGTTCAAGTAACGCAAGGTATCACCCCTCACCAGTTTAAATGGAATACCGGCAATCCCGCCGATACATTTACCTCAATAAGTTCTTTAAATGGGGGTACTTATACTATAACGATAACAGATTCTATAGGTTGTACTTATGTAGATTCTGCAACAATCACCGAACCTAATCCGCTTACTGATAATCCAAGTATCTCTCATGTCATTACCTGTAAAGGTAATAAAAACGGAGCCATTGACTTGAATCTGAGTGGAGGCCGAACACCCTATTCGTTTACATGGAATAAAGGAGGTAACTCTGAAAAAATTAATGACTTAAAGGCGGGTACTTATCGGGTGACCGTGAGTGATAAGAATAACTGTATGCTCATGGATTCCTTTGAGGTGATGGAACTGTCAACCGGCTTTATGGTAGATACCCTCTATGGTGAAAAACGCCCCGTTAAAGGATCAAAAGAGAATTATAGCGTCCCTGATTTCCCCGGGTCTATTTATGATTATTCAGTTATTGGCGGAAGTATAGTGGACACCTTGGGTAATGACAATAAAGCTGAAATAGAATGGAACAACTTATTGGGTAATGCTCGCATTACCGTAAGGCACGAAGACAGTTTAGGATGTAGAGATACGGCAGTGTTTAATTTAAAGCTCGTAGCCGATGTCCAAAATCCTGAAAAAACTATTTCCGCTTTAACCATTTACCCGAACCCCGTTGATCAACAGTTACAAATTGACCTTCATCAAACGTTCAATCAACAGAGTAAAATAAAAGTGATCAATCCGACCGGCGCGATAATAAAGCAGAAGGTCATACCGGCTACTTCTGATCAAGGACAAGTGACCTTTGATATGAGTGATGTTAATAAAGGAATTTACTTAATACAGTGGGTAGATGAGGAAGGACGCGTAAAAGCTGTGAACCGGGTAGTGAAGTATTAGTTAATCAGGTATATGTTCAGAATATGTTAGAAGAGTATTGAATAGCCTCTTCTAAAGCCTTCTCATTAATATCAGGGAGCGCTCCTTTTTCTTTTAAAAAGGTAATAACATTTTCAGTAGCCATATTACCCACTAATTCATCCTTGGCCATCGGACATCCACCATAACCTTGGAGGCAGCATCGAAACGCATACAATCATTCTCAAACGCAGCCTCCAGTTTTTCCCTCCAATTATCCGGGCGGGTATGAAAATGGGCTCCGAATTCTAAGTTCGGTAAGGCCGGTATCAAATGGCTGAATAAGTAACGGATTGTTTTGGGATCTGCCACACCGATGGTATCTGCTAAAGAAAAAATGGTAATATCTTTTTTGGCTAAACGTTCCGTCCATTTGATAACTTCATCCGCATTCCAGGGATCATCATAAGGATTACCGAAAGCCATAGAAATATAAATAACCAGCTGTTTATTATGTTTTACACATAAGTTTTGGATAGTGTCTACCCGTTCCAGTGATTCCTCAATAGAAGCGTTGGTGTTCTTTTGTTGAAAAGTCTCTGAAATAGAAAAGGGATATCCTAAATAAGTGATTTCCTCAAAAGCACAGGCGTCCTCAGCCCCCCGCTTATTGGCCACTATAGCTAATAACTTCGTGTCGCTCTCATCCAGATCAAGTTGCTTCAATACTTTGCCTGTATCTTTCATCTGCGGAATGGCCTTGGGAGAGACAAAACTCCCAAAGTCAATAGTATCAAAACCTACCTTTAATAGCTTATTAATATAGGTGGCTTTTTTTTCAGTAGGAATAAATGGTTTTATTCCTTGCATAGCATCCCGAGGACATTCTATAATCTTCATAGTGATGGTTTTTGGTCTAAAGCAATTTTACGCATTTGCCAAGATAATTCCTCTCCTAAGTATTGATCAATAATATAATGAAATAAGTAGATGACTGGCGTTAGTATGATTGCCATTGAAAACTTATAGGCATATTGTACCGTTCCCACTGCTAAAACTTTACTCACGGTCCAGTCAGCGCCCCAATAAAAGGCAATAAATAAAACGACGTAACTATCAATAAATTGGGAAACGAACGTGGAGCCGGTAGCCCGGAGCCATACCAAGCTTTCACCGGTAAAACGCTTAACATATTGAAAAACGATCACATCCACTAATTGTCCAATGAGGAAAGCGATTAACGAACCACTGATAATCCATAAACTTTGACCGAATACTTCATTGAAAGCTAATTGCATATTCAGGGATTTATCACCTACTTCTCTAAAATGCCAAATATTGGCCGGCGCTAACTGCATGCCGCCCGAGATCATAAGAAAAGCATAAGCAATGAGGCCGGCCGCTAAGAATGAAAGTAACCGCACTCCCCGTCGGCCAAAATACTCATTGATCACATCGGTTAATACAAACACCATCGGCCAGAGAAGGACCCCCGCTGTAAAATCCAATGAAAGACTCCCGACACCAAACAAACTTAACTCAAGTGGGGCTATTCCCAAGGTTTTTTCAAGCGAAGCCAATTTCGAACCTAAAAACTGGGCGACAAGCGCATTAGTAACAAAAAAGCCGCCAAGAATCACAAAAAGTAGTGTACCTTTTTGTTTTAGAATGTCTCGTGCCATATTGTATGTACCTTCAAAATAGCATCAAAGTTAATGAATTTATGATTTCTCAGGAAATACAAATCAACGTGTGAAAAATACCAATTTTCAAAATTAGAATTATATAGTACTATGTTTAGCAAAGTACTATATAGTTGTTATATTTGTTCCTATGAAGATAAAAAACACACGTGCGCAAATGCGCAAAGGTATTTTGGAGTACTGCATTCTGTCAATCATTAAGCGGGAAGGAGAAGTGTATGCTTCTGATATAATAGAGGAGATGAAAAAAGCAGAGCTTATTGTAGTGGAAGGTACCCTGTATCCCTTACTGACACGTTTAAAGAATGCAGACTTATTAAGTTATAAGTGGGTAGAATCCACTTCAGGTCCCCCTCGCAAATATTATCGTTTGACTGCCGAGGGGGAAGCATTTTTAAATGATTTAGATAAAACTTGGCAACAACTTTCGCATGCTGTTCAACAAACCACTAAAAAAACGTCAACATCATGAAAAAAACTATCAACATTAATTTAGCCGGTGTCGTTTTTCATATTGAAGAAGACGCATATGAAAAGCTGGATAATTATTTACAACAATTGCGTGATTATTTTCAATCTACGGAAGATCCTCAGGAGATTATAGATGATATTGAAGCTCGACTGGCGGAACAGTTTCAAAAAATATTGGAGCAACAAAAG
>CAZIGO010000252.1:0-3432 GCA_964538595.1 uncultured Chitinophagales bacterium
ATGATGGAGATAACCAAGAAAAAAATAGCAACCCTTTTGACGGGCATAGCGTTGTGTTTGTTTATTGCTGCCTGTGCTCAACCGAAGTCCTGTGTGCAAACAACAAAAGGCGCTGAAGAAGTGGAGACGGATTAACGGAAGAGAAACGTACCCCGTTATCTTATTTAAGACGCGCGCTCGGTAAAGGAAGGTATTGCTGCCATGGTCTTAATAAGTATTGTTTTAAGTGAGATAAAGTATATCCCTTTTTCGTTTATATATTAGTAGATGAAAGAAAAAATCACTTATGCGATTATTTCGAGGTATTCTCCTATTCAGTTTCGTTTTTATGTATTTTGTGACTTCGGCCCAAAATGGATGGCAGACCGTCGGGGCAGCGTCTTTCTCCGATGGGGAAACAGGGGAGCAAAGCTTGGCATTTTCGTCTTCTTCGGGTACTCCCTATGTGGGTTACATGGATCGAGCAAATGGGAAGGGGCCGACCGTTAAAAAGTTTAATGGAGAGCGTTGGATCACGGTGGGAACCGAGAGCTTCTCTGACGGGAAGGGTTGGTATCCCCGTTTAGCCTTCCCGCCTTCTTCTGATACCCCCTATATTGCTTACAGGGATTGGAAAAATGGCGGAGCCACCGTCAAAAAATTTAATGGTAATGAATGGGGCACCGTCGGTAAAGCAGGGTTCTCTGGCGGGGCCGCTTCTAATATAAGTTTAGTCTTCCCTCTTTCTTCTGCCACTCCCTATATAGCTTATAAAGATCGTACTCATGGAGGGCGTACGACGGTCAAAAAGTTTAACGGCAATGAATGGGTGACTGTAGGCAAGGCAGGTTTCGCAGGTGGCAAGCAGTCAATGGCCTTTTCGACCTCCTCCCATACTCCTTATGTGGCTTATCAGGACAAAGAGAATGGATATGTTACCTCTGTCAAAAAATTTGATGGGGGCCAATGGGTCACTGTGGGTAACGCAGGTTGCTCGGAAGGAGAAGCGTGGAATCAAAGTTTGGCGTTTCCCCCATCTTCCGATACTCCCTACGTGGCTTACCGGGATGATGCGAATGATAAAGGAATTACTGTCAAAAAGTTTAATGGGAAGCAATGGGTAACGGTGGGAAAAGAGAGCTTCTCTAACAGGGAGGTTGAGATAGGAGATTTGGCATTTCCGGCTTCTGCTGCTACTCCTTATGTGGTTTACCAGCTTGCTGCGGATGACAAAGGGGCTACCGTTAAGAAATTTAAAGGGGGGCAGTGGAAAACAGTGGGGTCGGGAAATTTCTCCCAAGGTAAAACTCAATTTCTAAATTTGGCGTTTCCGCCCTCCTCCAACACGCCCTATGTGTCCTATCGGGATGAAGCGAATAAGAAAGGTATTACCGTTAAAAAATTTGTCGATAACCAGTGATGATGGGGGAAGGTTACTCTAGGATAAAGGGAAGAACAGGTACTTTGGCTCGGCTCATTTGTATTCATTTTTTTGAAATGACCGGTTAATTAATGAATAATCGTCGTCTGTTTGAAGAATGAGGAAATGGTTTGACGGGAAGCGGAATCATGCTGGAACTATATAGGGGGTAGCTCCTTGAGGGGATAGCAGGGCAGAGGAGTGCAAAACCAGGGACATTGTAGTATTAATTAATAGTAAGAGTTCAGTTCCTGTGATTGTCTTCATACGAGTTCGATAAAGCAATTCAAGATTTTCAAACTTTTGTTCGATAAATCCTCTTTATCTCACCAACTTGTCAGTTTCCGCTGTGTCTAATAGCAAGATTATCGGCGGCCTAAATTATTCTTAATTGACTAGCCGGTGGCACCTATTTGACAAACCAAGCTATTTATTGAAAGAAACTTTCCTCTAAAAAGAATGATCTTGCGAGGGGAAATGATGCTATAGAATCAAAAAATTTATCATAATATGCTATTATATAAAAATATATCTCCTATTTGAACGGGGGTTCCCTGCCTTCCTGGTAGATAATAAGGGATTTATTGAACTTTTTATAAAACTATGCCTATCTTATTAAAAGGTGTTAAGACGATAATTTCATGTCTTTTCTACTCTAAATTTTAATTGTTATATATGGCGCTTATACTTTTTATTGCTATTCATTGGTATTCTTCTCTTTTCTTTCAGTCAATATTTCATCACCGTTATGCGGCTCATCGTCATTTTGAAATGTCCCCGTTTTGGGAGAAAGTCTTTTTCGTTATGTGTTTTATCACGCAGGGATCTTCTTACATTAGCGCCCGGGCTTACGGTATCTTGCATCGGGTGCATCATGCGCATACCGATGATGAAAACGACCCTCACTCTCCGCATAATACCAACGGTTTACCTCATTTGATGCTTGAAACGCGGAATAACTATTTTACTATTTGGGAGGAGAAAGATAATATCGATGACAAATTTAAACAGAACCTGCCTACTTGGGATACCTTTGACAAATTTGCTCACAGCTGGATCACCCGGACGGCCTGGGCGGGCATTTACTTCATTATCTATTGGTTTTTAGTGCCCCATTGGGCCTTTTTCATGTTGCTCCCCTTTACTATACTGATGGGAGCGTTTCAAGGAGCCAGCGTCAACTGGTGGGCGCATAAATTCGGGTATTCCAATTTTAGCTTGAAGGATACGTCCAAAAATATATTACCGGTCGACCTTATTTTTTGGGGAGAGGCGTATCATAATAATCATCATAGAGATCCTGAACGTCTGAACAATGCGGTGCGATGGTTTGAAGTTGATGTGGGTTATTGGATGCTCAAGTTTTTGGATTGGGCAAATATTATCAAATTAAAGCCTTTTCATTCAAGATCTAAGGCGCTTAAATAAAGCTCCAAGTTCCCCTGATCCGGCATTTTAATTGAGAAATTTTGGGAGAACAATTTCTTAAGCGTCCGCTGAATAACTTACCATATTAGGGAGAACCGTAAAGGGCACGCAAACTGGATATATGGTAAAAATGTAGGAGAGTAATTCGTTGGAACGTCTCTCTGCCGGGTTTGCCTAAATTTTATTAATAGCTTTCTCCTTAAAGCTAATAACTATTCTACCTATATAGCGGTTTTACATCTGTTAGCTGTTTTAGCCTTTCGATCTTTTATTGTTGAGGGTTAACTGTGTGGTAGTGCCTTTGATAAAGAGCCAGAGCATAAGTAACACTTCACCGATAAAAGTAAACATGATCAGCGATAAAGAGTAACCCGGTATCAACACTTTCCCCAGTCCGTCGATACCATATCCCAAACCGGCTGCTATCAGTAATACACCTAAAATGCTGTATATCTCTTTGGCCCGGATAGCAAGCCAGCCCAGTAGTGCGAGGTGCATCCCGAAAAACACGAAACTGAAATGCCATTGATCGGAAAACGATTGAAGCGAATCCATTACTGGGGACTGTATGTTATGGGGGGCCGTTAGGTCAACGAGGTCGATCA